>CAIRYE010000194.1 GCA_903882765.1 uncultured Anaerolineae bacterium | reverse complement strand
GGGCCTGCACCGTGAAAATTACAACATGGAACGTAAATGGATATAGAGCTGCTCATAAAAAGGGGTTTATGGAGTGGCTGCAAACAGAATCTCCGGATATTCTTTGTCTTCAGGAAATTAAAGTAAAGACCGAACAACTAAAGGATGATCAACTAAATATTCCCGGATACAAGACTTTTTGGAATTCCGCCATTCGGCCTGGATACAGCGGTGTTGCCACCTTTGTTAGGGAAGAATTGGTAGGGTCAGAGACCGTGCTTGAAAACGGACTTCCGGATGAACGCTTTGATGACGAAGGTCGAGTGATCCGGTTCATCCATTCCAACACTGTACTCTTCAATATTTATTTTCCTAACGGCCAAAGGGGCTCGGATCGTTTAGGATACAAACTTGATTTTTATGCCAGTTTGTTGGAAAAATGTGACGAACTTCATGCCCAGGGGAAGAAGGTGATCATTACAGGTGATTTCAATACCTGTCATCAGCCCATCGATCTAAAAAACCCAAAAGCAAATGAAAACAATTCAGGTTTCCTATTAGAGGAAAGGGAGTGGGTTTCCAAATACCTTAAGCAAGGATTTGTAGACGCCTACCGGCAAATTTACCCTGAAAAAGTGGAGTACACCTGGTGGAGTGTGGTGACGCGCGCTCGCGAAAAAAATATTGGGTGGCGTTTAGATTACTTTTTGGTTAGCAGCGGCATGATGAATAAAGTTCGCGATGTTGTCATTCATACCGATGTGATGGGGTCAGACCATTGTCCGGTTTCGATGATCATGGATGAATTATAAGAAATACATTATAACTTTGCCGAGGCAAAGGAAATGGGGCTGGGTTCGTTTATAATTTAGCTTGCCTTTAAAGGAGGACTTTTTTGTGAATAATACAAGAAATCAATCATTGATCATTTATGCTCTTTTATTCATTGCTATTGCGGCAATGGTATTTTTTCAAGTGAACCAACAACCCGGTGCAAGTGAAGCATTAACACTCAACCAGCTGGCCCAGGATGTACAGTCTGGTAAGGTAACCAGTATTGTTTCTGATTCTGATAATGTGCTTACGGTAACCTATACAGATTCCAAAGGTGTCGCTTCTGAAAGAACGACCCAAAAGGAAGATGGCGTATCCGTAGTTGATACGCTGATCAATCTTGGCGTTAGCAAAGAGCAACTAACCCCCGACAAAATTAAGATCGAGATCAAAGGACCAAGTTCTTGGTTATCGATCCTTAGTGTTCTCAGCTACATCCTTCCATTTATATTAATGTTTGGTATGTTCTGGTGGATCTTCCGCCAGGCGCAGGGTTCTAATAACCAAGCTATGTCCTTTGGAAAAAGCCGTGCCCGTATGTTCAGCGGAGAACGCCCAACCGTTACATTTGATGATGTAGCCGGGGCTGATGAATCGAAGGAAGAATTGAAGGAAGTTGTTGAATTCCTCAAGGAACCACAAAAATTCATCGCGCTAGGAGCCCGAATACCTAAAGGCGTACTTTTGGTAGGCCCTCCAGGAACCGGTAAGACATTACTGGCAAAAGCGGTTTCAGGTGAAGCAGGCGTTCCTTTCTTCTCCATTTCTGGTTCTGAGTTTGTGGAAATGTTTGTAGGTGTGGGCGCGAGCCGTGTTCGAGATTTGTTCGAACAAGCCAAAAAGCATTCTCCTTGTATCATCTTTGTAGATGAGATCGATGCTGTAGGCCGCCAACGTGGTGCTGGCTTAGGTGGTTCGCACGATGAACGCGAACAGACCTTGAACCAAATGTTAGTTGAGATGGATGGTTTTGATACCGATACCAATGTTATCGTGATGGCGGCAACCAATCGCCCCGATATTCTTGATCCAGCCCTT
>CAIRYE010000193.1 GCA_903882765.1 uncultured Anaerolineae bacterium | reverse complement strand
TGGTCGTTATTCAGTTTGATATCCATATGGATGGCGGAACGGATCTCTTCCAGCACTTCATTGGCCTTGCGGGGCTCTTCGTTCTCTTTGAGCCCGTCGAAGCAGGCGTCTAATGCTTCAAATCTTTCCTCGATCTGAGCTTCGAGGGCTGTGGATGTATTTTCAACAGCTGCTTCAATGGCCTTGAGGATATGCCCCTCTTCCATTTGCACGGCGCGGTTGACCATTTCCATGATCGCGTCCACCGGGTCGATGCTGCTTTTGCTCAGTTCGTTGAGTAAGAGTCGGTGGGTGAAGGATGGGAATAACTTATTGCCTCCATAGAGGAAAGGTGGTTGGATCTGATCCAACCATGCCAACAGCTTCCATGGGCCTTCGGGGTCGCTTAGGGCGGCGGGAACGCGTTTGGCTACTTCCATTTCGAGGAACTGTTCGATATCGTCGTACAGTTCCGGTTTGGTCATTACACGGTCGCGCTGGCTGTAGATGAGGGTGCGCTGTTTGTTGAGCACGTCATCGTACTCCAGCAAGTGTTTACGCACATCAAAGTTAGCGCCTTCAACACGGTGCTGGCTTTGTTCAATGAGGCCGGTGACAACGCGGTTCTCAAGGGGGTAATCATCATCGAGTTTGAAGCGCGCCATAAGGCCTTCTACCTGTTGCCCGCCAAACAAACGCATTAGGTCATCTTGCAGCGAGAGATAGAAACGCGAGGAACCAGGGTCACCTTGCCTGGCGGCACGGCCGCGCAGCTGGTTATCGATGCGGCGAGCTTCGTGGCGCTCGGAGCCGATGACATGCAACCCGCCTACGTTGCGAACGGTGTCCATTTCATCAAAATAATTCAGGAAGTACTGCACTTCGGAGGTGTAAATGCCGTGATCGGCTACTTCCAGTTTAAGGATGGCTTGGCGCTGGTCTTCGAGGCGCATATTGTAAGGGTCGTAGCCGGCGCGTTTTAGCACGCGGCTGATAATAGCAACGATCTCATCGGCAAGGTCGCCACCGAGTTTGATATCAACACCACGACCGGCCATATTGGTGGCGATGGTGACCGCGCCAAACGATCCGGCGCCGGCAATGATCTGGCTTTCTTCGGTATGCTTGCGGGCGTTGAGCACTTGGTGCGGCACGCCGCCCTGAATGACGTTGATCAAGCGATCTTGATATGCCGGATCGAGCTTTAAAAGTTTGAGCAAACGGACTAGGTTGGCGGGTTCTTCGGGGTTGATAGAAGCATTGAGCGGTTTGGCAAAAACGCGTAAACCGGTGGGTTCCAGCACGTCGAGAGTTTTATAGAGCGGTTCCAAATCGGGGATGAGGCGTCCGTCTTCTTCTTTGCCGCTTTGCTCGAACCAAATGTCCCGAAGCATAGCTACTTGCAGCAAGCGGCGCACGGGTTCAGCCTTTAGCCGGCTGGATAATTTATCGGAGGATTCCACCGAAGTGGTACCAACCAGAATTGGACGGCCGATGATGTGGTCATGGACGATCTCGTGGGTAATGGCGCGCAGCTTGGCTTCTACGGTGCGGTAGATCACATCGGGGTAATCGGTGCGGCGCCAAAAGTAGGGTTTCTTTTCGGCATCATCGCGGCGGGCAAAGTAAGCGATATCATAGCCTTCTTTGTCCTTGGTCTTTACCTCGATCAACTGCGAGGTTTCTTCGCCAGCGTTGTATTCCAAATTGGTAGGAATGGGAAGAACGTTGAGGGAGTAGATCTTGTGGAATTCTTCCGCTTCGGTAAGGGCTGTACCGGTCATACCCGATAACTTTTGGTACATCCTAAAGTAGTTTTGCAGGGTAATGGTGGCGTACGTAACGTTCTCGGGCTCAACCTTAACGCCTTCTTTGGCTTCCACAGCTTGGTGCAGACCATCGCTCCAGCGCCTGCCGGCCATAAGGCGGCCGGTAAACTCATCCACGATAATAACCTTGCCGCCCTGAACCAGATAATCCTTGTTGCGTTTGAATAGGTATTGGGCACGCAAAGCTTGCTCGAGATAACCCAAGTAGCGGGCTTGTTCTGGGGTAACATCTTCGGGCCGATCGGGGTCGCGCAGTGGGAAGCCGAGGATCTGTTCTACGTGCAGGGTGCCGGCTTCGGTCAGCGATATGGAGCGGTCTTTTTCGTTTAACTCATAATCTTCGGGGATCAACAACTTAACTACCGCGGACATTTGGCCGTAGTACTCCAAGTCACCTTGGGCGGGACCGCTGATGATGAGAGGGGTTCGCGCTTCGTCGATCAGAATATTATCGACTTCATCGATGATAGCAAAATAATGGCCGCGCTGCACTTTTTCTGCCACGCGGTAAACCATATTGTCACGCAGGTAATCAAAACCAAACTCGGCGTTGGTTCCGTAGGTAATATCCGCCTGGTACGCCAAGCGACGGTCGACCAAGCTAACCTGATTTCGGTCTTCTTGGGCAGATTCTTTTTCAGGATCGAAAAGATAGGCTTTCTTTCCGTTTTCGGTGTTAGCCGCGCTTTGCAAAATACCCACCGACATACCGAGGGCATGATAGATCGGACCCATCCAGCGGGCGTCACGGCGGGAGAGGTAATCGTTGACCGTGATGAGGTGAACACCGCGGCCAGTAAGGGCGTTGAGGTATACCGGCAAGGTAGCCACAAGTGTTTTTCCTTCACCCGTTCGCATTTCAGCGATGTTCTTGAGGTGCAAGGACGCGCCACCAATCAATTGAACATCGTAATGGCGAAGCCCTAAGGTACGCTTGGAGGCCTCGCGGACAACGGCGAACGCTTGCGGTAGGATTTGATTAAGGAAGTCCTGCTCATATTGGTTTCGCTCAGCTTCATCGGTAATGCCATCCAGATATTTTTCCAGCTGGGAGCGAAATTCGGCGGTCTTGCCCTTAAGTTCCTCATCAGATAATTTTTCCAGTTCGGCCTCGAAAGAGCCTACCGGTTTGATCATTTCGACGAGTTTATCGATCTCTTTTTTATTGGGGTTTCCCCCAAAAATGGTCATGAATTTTTGAAGCATAGTATCCTCTCAAACTTGAGATTATAGCATAGAGGGAGGTATTAAATAGGGGGAGGTCGCCTTGTTATTTTATTATCGGCGGAGAAAACGAGATAATTTCGAGGGATGATCCCCCCACTTGAAGAGGTAATAATGACACTCAGAATAAAAGCATAGGTACCACGGTCAAAAAATATTTGGAAATAACCGCAGTGAAAAAACCTGATATGGCTCATTCGCTGGTATCAATTGGTCGACTAAAAATTGAGCAGCTGTTTTTTTTAAAATGATTTACCAATGTTTAGAAGATTTCTTGATTTTTCTGGACCATGGAACTTATTATCTGTGAACTGATATACATACAGTTGTTTTGAGAGTACCCGCACCAAAAACAGCGTCCAGCAAATGTGAAATGAGGTTGGATTGCGGAATCTTCCCTATTGATCTAAAAAAGGTTGGATCTGTTGCCGTAGAAACACATTGTTTGGTTCGATCTCCAGAGAGCGCATAGCGCATTTAAGGGCTTGTTCCATGTCCCCTTCTTGAAAATTTGCGCGAGCGAATAACCCGTAGCCAGTTGCGTTGTTAGGAAAAAGTTCGAGAGCAAATTGGAGGATATCCATTGCCTCGGAGTTTCGATCGGAATCCAATAGGGTTGAGCTTCTATCGAGAAAACCACTCGCGCCAAAATCATATTTTGTTGGGTAGGTTGTCTTTAGGGTGTTATAAAGTTTGCGCATCGCGCTAACACCGCCTTGGCGATAGACTTCTCCTAGCGGGATGATCACAGGCGGTTTGATCGGGTCAGGTTCGTGACCGATCAGGATATCGAGAAGAGTATAGGCTATTTTCTCCGCGGGAGCGGGCGTAGTATTGCATAAAACAGTCACTCCGATGTTTCGCTCTGGAATCAATACGAAATAAGTTGAAAAGCCCACATCCTGGCCTGAATGGTAAACCGTGCTCAGCCCACGATGCTTATCTAGAAACCAACCTAACCCCACGTATTTATCTGGTCTGCCCACTTTTTCCACTGGCATCATTGGTTTCCACATGTGGTCATAGGCGGATGGATGTAAGAACAAGGTGTTGGCAGAATACCCACGTTTTAGGTTCGCCATAGCCCATAGATTCATTTCTGACGCGCTCGAGTGCAGGGTAGAACTAGGTGAATGGGCACGATGATATGGATATATCTCGGATAGGTGGGTTGTTAGATCATTGATATGTGGAGAGACCGCGAGATCAGGTGATACCATCCACCTAAAATGAGTGGAGGTGGACATTCCAAGAGGTTCAAGAATATTCTTATTGATGAATTCTTCAAAGGGCATTTCAGCGATCTTTGAAACCAAGTGACCCAATACTTCGAAGGCGATGTTCGAGTAGAAAAATTTCTTGCCGGGGGGTGATAAAAGCCGAAAATCCAATTGGCGCACATACCGCTCTAACGCCCCATCATCGTGTTCGGGTTCATCCCAATGATAGTTGGTGATATCTGGAAAACCCGCGGAATGAGAGAGTAAGTGCTTTATGGTAATTTTTGAATCAAACGGATTCTCAATTTTAAGGTAGGGTAGGAAATGATCGAGGGAGTCCTCTAGCGATAATTTCCCCTGCTCCGCAAGCTGCATGATCGCTGTCGCGACGAATAATTTAGATATGGATGCCAAATGGAATAAGGAGGTTTCCCTTATTGGTTCTTTGCTTTCTATGTTTCTGTAACCAAAACCAGCAGCGAAGAAAGGTTGTCCATCAAGCACAATGCCCACGGCTACACCGGGCAGCTGATGGGAATGCAGAACTTCATTTATTAGCTTGCTGATCTTTTCCTTCATCGGGATGCTCCTTCAAAAACAGGTCCAT
This sequence comes from uncultured Anaerolineae bacterium, assembly GCA_903882765.1. Lineage (GTDB taxonomy): Bacteria > Chloroflexota > Anaerolineae > Anaerolineales > Villigracilaceae > UBA5195. The sequence continues at coordinate 7,312 of CAIRYE010000193.1, read as the reverse complement.
TTCCACCCAAACGCATTCCTATTCGTAGATGGGTGTATCGAACTTTGGCGGGGTCATCAAACTCCGCGCCAGGGGCCTCAACTTCAATGATCTCGGCCGCAATTTCCTCGAAGGCCGCCCTAAAATGCACGAAACTCTTTAGTACTAATATCTTCATTTTGCTTGGGTCAAGCCCAAAAGCTGTGAACACGGCTTGGTCGGCTGCCTGCACCCGCGCGCTGGCTACTGAAATATAAATGCCGCCGATCTTTAGAAGGGCCATTTTTCCAAGGTTGATGATCATGCCCTTTGCCATCGGCCCTGTCCCTTCGATATCGCCTTCAAGTAATTTGATCACTTGAAAAGTACCATGGCAAGGGGTGTGCCCGGGCAGCATCTTGCCACCTAGGTCCAGTTGGATGCTAGCTCCCTCACCGGCGATATGGGCGAGCTCAGCCACTTCGGGGTCGTACATCAATCCAATTGCGGCATCTTGAACATCCAATCTGATCAGTTCATTCAAGATCCAAACTGAATCGGAGCCAGAACCGCCGCCGGGGTTATCCTGAACGTCGGCAAGGATGATCGGTTTGGTGTTCTTTTTTGATAGGTCGATCGCTTGTTCAATCGCGATTTCCATCGTTGTTAGCTTAGAAGTGAACTCACCTTCATGATTAAGAAGGCTTTGGCGAAGTTTTCCCATCGCCAAATTCGCCTTGGCTTGAGTATCCGCATAAGTGAGAACAGAAGGACCAGCGCATTCTACATCGCCGGGGGGAAAGCCGAGCATTATGGTAGCAGAGAGAACATCGAGTTCGTCAAGGCATCCGTAAATTGAGAGCAACGGTTCCCTGCTCGTAAGTTGGCTTGATGTTGGAATGAGAAAGGGAAGTTGGCCAAACGATTTAAATACAGCCTTCCCTCTTACTAAGTGGTCAAGCATTAGCGCGCATCGTTCACCTGTTTCGTAGATATCCACGTGGGGGTAGGTGCGATAGCCGATCATGGCGGAGGCAAGATCAAATGAGGCGGGCGCGATATTGCCGTGAAGATCCAAGGAAGTCACAATGGGTATCCCCCCAACGATCAGGCGAATACGTCGCAGTATTTCTGATTCCCCGTCTTGGTAGTAGCCATAGATCATTGCGCCGTGTAGGTCGAGAAAAACACCATCGAAAGGCGCGGATGTTCTGAATTCATCTTCGAATAACTTCATCAAATGTTCAAAAGTGTCTTCGGACATTTTGTCCGATGGTTCACATTCCGCCCAAAGTAATGGCACGCAATCCATACCAAGGTCGGTTGCCTTGCGTAAAAACCCGCTGGTCGCGTTGTTCATCTCGCGGCTTTGAAAATATAAGATATCGCTTCCCTTAAGAATGCTGGGTGTATTGATCCCTCCATTGGTGAAATCTTCAAATGTAGTTGGGATAGGGGAAAAAGTATTCGTTTCGTGCTGGAAACCTGCGACAGCGATACGCGGCATGGGCTCTCCTAAGTATTTTCACGTTCAAGGAATAAACAATTGAACTAAAGAAACATAAAGGCACGAAATACACCCCGTGCCTTTATGCTTCGCAACCATGTATTTTTGCTCGGCCGGGTTCACTTTCGGCGAAAGAGATCCACGTCCTTTACCTCTAAACTTGTAACAATGCCATGTTCGTCTGAAATAAAGGTCAGAAATTCTGGAGGGTTGATCTTGTTGCGGTATTCCACTACGAAGGTAAGGCCTTCCCATAAATCCAGGTCGGCGGTAAAAAGGTCGGTTTCTCCGTAGCGGTGAAAGAGTTTTTCGCCCTCGAGCGTGATGAAAATTTCACCGAAGAGGTCACTTACATAGGTGCCGGCCAGCCCTTCGAGCGGTAAAGCGGCTTGTTTTGGGTTCGGTCGAGACGCTAACATCCCCTGAATCTCTATTTCAGCGCCTGCCCTCCATTGGCTGAGCATGGTTTTCATCTCTCCGCTGTAGTCACGGTCGAATCCCAAGATGGAATCGAAAAGAAAATAACCTAGCATAGGATGAAGAATGGTTTGGTAGACATTGAGCAGGATAACCCCACCAATCTTTAACTCTGGCAATAATGCGATTGCCGCGACAAAACCGTGTAACTGCCCGGGATGGAATACCATCTTGGTTCCACGGTAATCAGTTACATACCACCCCAAACCATAGGACATAATATTTGATTTCAGCCCAACGGAAGTAATGACATCCATTTCCGATTCATTTGGTTTAATGATCATTTGGGGACTGGTCATTTCCGTTATCACTTCTGGGCTGAGTACCTGTTTCCCGTCGTACATACCGTTTTGCAATAACATTTGCACCCATTTGGTCATATCCTGTAAATTGGAGATGATGGAGCCAGCGGAGTTTTCGCCATAATCCGTCCACGGAATGGGCTTAACCGGATCGGCCGCTCGCAATTCGGCAGGAACAAACCCACCGTCAAGGTTGGCGTGGGGTGAGGCGCAATTTGTAGCGCTAGAGGCGAGCAGTTCTTGATATGTTGCTACGCTAGAATTCATCCCGAGGGGTGCGAAGAGATATTTCTGACAAAGCTCTTGCCACTTCATTCCGCTAACAACCTCGGCGACTTTGCCGGCTACGAGATAATGTGGATTGTTGTACCCAAAGCGTGTGCGAAAATCGCCAATCGGTCGCAGGAACTCCATCCGTTGGATATAGTCGTCAGCGTCGAAAACCCGATCTCGGTTCATTATGCGGATGCTACGCATGGTCCCTGTGCGGTGGCAGAGCATATCACGAACAGTAACATGTTCTGTCACCCAAGGGTCATACAACTTAAAATCAGGCAAAAATTTGACAATTTTATCGTCCCAACTTAGTTTGCCTTCATCCACTAACGCTCCAAGGATCGCGGCGGTGAATGCCTTGGAGCAAGATCCGATGGCGAAACGGGTGGAATTGTTGACCGTGTCAGGCTTCCCTAATTCACGAACTCCGTACCCACGGCTTGAAAGGATCTCGCCATTGACAATTAGAGAGACCGCGCCACCGGGTATGTTCCATTCTTTTAGGGCGTTTTCGATGTAAGTTTCAGCTTTTTTTATGTCCATGATCTTCTCGGTCAAGCGCTTGAAATTATCGGAGTTTATACCTCTGCTCGAACTTCACCCTTGGTGACCGGTAATAACATCAAACCGCCGAGGATGGAGCCAACCACCACCACTAGCCAGATATTGCTGTAGTTGTTGCCGAACTTTTCGACCACAAATCCGCCAACCAGGGGTCCGAGAATGTAACCGAGCATCCTAAAGATCGCCATGACGCCTTCTAGTGACCCGAGTACTCGATCGCTTGGTACAGCATCCATTACCATAGGAACCTGAGGAACCCAAACTAGCGCCCATAAAAATCCACCGACCGCCAGCATTGGCCAAACTACGTTTTGGTTGGGGAATAAATAGATCACTAATCCCATAATTGCGAACGCGGCAAAACCGATTAGGGAAGATACTTTGCGGGTGATGTGTTTAAGAATGTAGCCAGTTGGTAAAGCACCTAAAATGAAAGCAGCGCCACCAGCAGCGTACAGCATGCCAGAATCGCCCACGCTCATATTTAGTACAGATACACCGTAGGAGCTGGCGAAAGAACCTAGTTGACCGAAAGCAAAGTAACTAAAAAAGACACTCAGGTAAAGGAAAACCAAGCTGCGTTGGCTTTCTTTTGGGAGAGATAGCAATTCTTTTAGGGTGTCTTTTGGAGAAAGTGTGTTCTGCTCGCCTGGTTCGATCTCAGCCAATGGGGGCTCGGTTATTCGTACCGCAACGAGGGATACTACAATCGCTGATAAACCTGCGCCAACCCAGAAGGGGAGGCCGGGATTGACATCGAATAGCATGGCCCCGATGATAGCCCCAATAACACCAAAACCAGCGCCGATAAAGTTAGCGATGGCATTCGCCATAGATCGATTTTTGGATGGTGTTATGTCATACATAATGACATCCGCCGGGGTGCGTATGACCGCGTACGCGATCAGCATTACGACCAGCATTAGAATGAACGGAACTAGATAAGGGGTCAGCTTTGCTGTTTGACCGTTTAGATCGGCCGGGATAGCCATTACGAAAACTGGTATCAGAATAAAGGCGAGGATCATCACAGGCATAGTGAAAATGATCCAAGGTTTCCGTCGGCCAAAACGGCTGCGAGTGGTATCGCTGATCAAGCCGACTACCGGGCTAATGAACAAGCCGGCAATGTTATCCAGCGTTAGGATCAACCCTGTAACAAAAGCGCCAAGGCCAAAGCCTATGGTTACGTTTGCTTCTGTTCCGAGGTTGAATGCGGGGTTGCCAGCCTGAAGCCAGATGGGAACGTAGGTGTTGTAGAGGGTCCACATCAGTTCGGTCGAGGCAGTGATGAAACAAACAAGGACAATTCTTCCCCAGCTGAAATAAGTACTAGGATTTTTCATTTTTCATTCTCCTTCTCACTAGATAAAATTGAACGAATTTCACTCGATCGTGATTTTCTCCATTTTGTTAAGAAACAACGGGTCAAAATCTGCGCCATGCCCGGGTGTTTCTGGAATGCTAACCTTGCAACCATCGAAAACAGCCCCACCTATCACGGGGTCTTCGGCATAATGATGAACGGTATCAAGATCCGCGAATATGATATTCGAGCGAGCAGCGATAAGATGCGCCCCCGCGCTAATTCCCACGCGGGTCTCAAACATTCCGCCAACCATACAAGGTATACCAGCCGCTTCGCCGATGGCATTGATCTTTAACCCAGTGTGAATTCCACCAGATTTCGCTAATTTAATATTGAAGTAATCACACGCACCCATTTCCGCAAGCCGTAGAGCGTCGTGATGATCGAAGATGGATTCATCCGCCATAATGGGTATGGGGCTGAGTTCATGGACTCTTTTCAAAGCCTTGTTATTCCAATGGGCTACGGGTTCTTCGCAGAAGTTGATCTTATACTTGGCTAGGTCTTGGAGAGTGGAGATCGCGGTGACGGTATCCCACCCTTGGTTGGCATCTAACTGAATAGACAATTCCATACCTACCGCTTCGCGAATGGCCTGAATGCGTCGGACATCGTCATCATGATTGGTTCCCAATTTCACCTTCAAAGAACAAGCTCCTTCAGAAACATACTCCAAAGCTTTTTGAGCCATTTTTTGTGGTGTGTCGATGCCGATGGTAAAGTCAGTGATAATTTCCCGATTCTGACCCCCAAGGAGGGCATATAGTGGAAGCCCGGCATGTTTTGCGAGAATATCATAAAGTGCGATATCGAAGGCGGATTTGGTCGTGCTATTGTGTACGATGAACGCGTCGATCTCGTTGAGTCGTGACTCTATCTCGAGGGGATTTTTCCCAAGCAAGAGTGTAGCGATCGCTTTTGACGCCTCAAAACTGATAGCTTGCGTTTCGCCAGCAATGAACCAATATGGTGATCCCTCCCCAAGCCCCGTTATGCCGATATCAGTAAAAATGCGAACCGCGATGCCTTCGCCGCGCCTTGCTTCTCCAAGGGCTATCTTAAATGGGGTGATGAAATCGAGGTTTATTTTGTGTAGGTCGATACGAACGATTTTTGGAGAATTCATAAGGTATTCCTATTTGTTATTGTGCAGGGATAGTCGGTCTGTCATAGCATGTTTGATATGGTTTACGATCAGCTCGCGGGTAAGTGCTGGGTTTCTAGCTTCTAGAGCGCTAATTAGCTCAGCGTGGTCGGCGATATTCCGTTGCCCATCTGCAACGCGAACTTCTTCCGTGGTAGAAGTTAGGAGATATCGCAGGTTGTTAAAGTTGAGGAGGGGGGTAAGGACGTGGATCAATGTCCAGCGACGGCTTGCCATAATGGCGGTCATATGAAATTCTTTGTTCTTTTGTCTGGTAACTTCCACAGATTTAGGGTCGGCATTTGTTCCGGTCAAAGGGAGGATATCGCGCATATGTTGAAGTTCTCGAGCTGAGATCGTATGCGCGGCCACTTCCCATGCCATCGCCTCGGTGATGAGGCGCATTTCATAAATATCCTTTAGATCATCTGATGTTACATACGGTATCTGTACGCCTTTTCGTGGTACGCGTTCAGCCATGCCCTCTAAAACCAACCTGTTTAGCGCGTCTCGTGCTGTAACTTGGCTAACATCGCAACTCTCAGCGATTGCCTCTTGCCGTAACCAATCCCCGGGCTTATAGATGCCTGTTGAAAGTGATTCGCAAATGGCCTCATAGGTGGTGTCTACTACTCGTTTTTTTTGAGACGGCTGTATTTTCATGGTCACCAAAGTATTATCGATAATATTATCGATAATAAAACATTTGAATAAAAATGTCAATCGACCATAATCCTGATATAGACACATGTTTAAAGAAAAGAACAGGCATTAAACAATCCCCTATCATAGACCAATGTATTGAACCTGCTGAACACAATTTTTTTTCTAAATTGTACTTATCGAAGGATCTGCGCAAACAACGAGGTGTTCAAATACGGAGATTAATAGCGTTTACAGATAAGCGATGGCATAGGTTGTTGGATGGAAGTTTGCCGGGTGAAATAAACTATAATTACACAAATAATATAGAAATTGAAGAAAAAAGGAACAAAATTTTAGCGCTCGGTAAGCGCGCCATGTTGTAGGTGAGTGTGGCGAAGTCAATAATAACGGAATTACTTGAAGCTGAATGGCTTTATTAATGAGTACGTTACCGATTACCCCCAAGGTTTGAATCAAGCGAATTCAAGCATATAACGAACGAAAGGTTTTTTTGGTTCTAAATCTATTATGTCAAAAACAGTTTTAATTTCAGCAGACCATGGAATGGCCATCATTTACTTTTTGCAGAGTGATGTGGTCGATACGCTTCTCAAGAATAATGTACGAGTGGTGCTCCTTACCGATGATGAGATCGTCAGCCATATCGCCAGCCAATTTAATAAGAATGGCCTGATCATCGATGGCCTTAAACTGGGTCAAGCGAACCAATACTATAAAAATGTTGAGAATCGTACGCAATGGCTGCTAGGTTACCTAAGAAGGGTTGGCGGAAGCTGGCGGGTAAATAACGAGGCGCAGGATAGCCATATCTATGAAGTGTGGAAGGAGAACTCCAACAAATTCCGGTTTGGAGTGCTAGTTCCGGCGTATTTGGCTACCCTACTGCTGCGTTCTAGCAGCGCCGCCCGCAAATGGTTGGTCAAGGCTCAATCGAAATTTATCCCAGGGTTGTACTCAGACCTATTTGAAAAATATAAACCCGACTTGGTGATCGCCTCCACTCCCGGCTGGAGGATAGATCGTTATTTGCTGCGCGAGGCTGCTCAGCA
>CAIRYE010000192.1 GCA_903882765.1 uncultured Anaerolineae bacterium | reverse complement strand
TTCATCCTTTGAATGTTCCATAGATTCATTTTATAAAAAAGAGGACCATTGAGCAAACTTATCTACCAAAAACCACCCTTACAAAACATCCAACAACTATATACTTCTTTTAATTCCCCAATATGCGAGATCGATTGCGGTAAGAAGTGCCGAGGCAGCAATCCGAACGATCTGCCGTTTTGTTGTGATATCACGCAGGCTATACCCGCCCTCTTCAATCAAGAGTGGGACCATCTCGAAAAAATTTCGGATCTATGGTTTCCTCTCAACAACCCAAATGGAGCGGACCACCTCGATATTCCGGATGGCATGGTTTTACGGCAATGCTTGGGACATACAAAATGTCAACGTGAGAATCGGTCGCTCAGCTGCCGGCAATTTCCATTTTTTCCTTACGTTTCATCCAACTACGAATTTCTTGGCTTGGCTTTCGAATGGGATTTCAAGGATAAATGCTGGTTGATAGACCATGCTGATCTGGTAACAGTAACTTATCGGCAGGAGTTTATTGAATGTTACGACCAAATGTTCATCCACTATCAGGATGTGTTTGACAATTATCAGTACCACTCCGAATTATGCCGCGAGCATTACCAGCAGCGCGGGGAAAACTTCCTTGTTTTGCACAGGAATGGCAAAAATTACTTAATCGACCCAGCTACTGAGAAGAAGCAGCGACAACCCTAAGCAAGGTTAGGCTTTGGCAGCCAATTTTACGGGGTGCCTAAGGACGGTTCGCATTTTTTCGGGGCTACATTTTCTCGGATCTGTTAGGTAAATTTCGTGGTGTCGGCGAATTTGTCCGTCGGGCAGAACATCACAGATCGCGTCCAAAAATCCATTTTCACGAAGATACTCCGACATTCGGGTAACGGTTTCTGGCTCCGTAGCATATGGTCCGTGGTGCATCACCTGAACACATAAGCCTTCGTCCAGCTTCACCAATCTGGCACTGGAGGGGTCGACTTCTTTTTTCTTTTGCTTTACCTCGTTTACTGCCCACTCAAAAAACCCTTGGGTAACAAAATCAGGCTGCCTGATCATTGATATAAAACATAACTCGCTCTTTTTCGTGGGGTCAAACATCGTTTCGTCTCGCATCCACCATAATCCCTCTAATGGCGGAACAGAGTATTCAAAATAATCTTGCGGGGCGTGCCCGTTCTTATGAGACATTTTTATGGCGTAGGACAAGCCGTAAAGGATCTCTACCGCTTTTGAGTATTCGCCGTCAGGTTGGTTGGGATCACCTTTTCCTTCGAACATAATATATTGCATGGGCGGAATTTGGAGAATGCCCGGCGTTGCCGGTGGCTGATACAGATGTTTGAATTTTTTCTTGAAATCAAAGACCTCTGCCATGTTCGTAACTCCTGTGAATTTTTTTTTAAAAATCTACCTCTAATGCGCTTCTTTCACCCTTCGAACACAAAATTACCCCTTTGCAAAAATACTGATGCTTTCAATGTGATACGTTTGCGGAAACATATCGATCGGGGTAGCTTGTACCAATTTGTATCCGCCTGCCGCAAATCGCTGCACATCCCTAGCGAGGGTAGTTGGGTCACAGGATACGTAAAGGATCGTTTTCGGGGAAAGCCGCAGCATGGCTTCTGTTACTTTTTTATCCAAGCCAGCTCGCGGTGGATCGACCAAAATTAGGTCAACATGTTCTTTTAGGTGAGGAAGAATATCTTCAGCTTCTCCCTCGTAGAGTTCAACATTGTCCGATTCGCTGAGGTTATATTCTAGATCCGTGCAGGCAGTGGGGGACGATTCAATGGCGATCACCTTTTTTACACGATCCGCCAAAAACGCGGTGAACAAACCCACCCCGCAGTAAAGATCCATCACAACGCTATTTGCGTCGAACACCGCGGTATTTAGAACTTCTTGCACCATTACGGCTGCCATCTCGGTATTAACTTGAAAAAAAGAAGTGGCAGATACTTTAAAACTTTTTTCCAAAACATCAATATAGATATGATCATTTCCTGAGATGACAACCGGGTCATCCTCGGTTATGTGTACTACAGATACATCCGCTTCGATCGAGATATCAGGTAATTCCAAATCCTCTGATTCCAACAGCAACATCAGGTCGGATCGACCTTTGCGCAATGAAACGCGGTCGAGGGATGATCCTTGCTCAAAACTTAGCTCGCCGATAAATGAATTGAAACCTTCATCCGCGATCAGGCATTTTTCGATCTCTACCAGTGGCTCTTGCACCGCCATGGCGACAAAACAAAGCTTGCCTAGCTCGTTGACGTGAAATTGGACATGATTACGGTAATGGGTATTGGAGGACGCCGGCAGAATTGGCAGAATGTTAGGGTCCACTTGCTTGCCTATGCGAGTGAGTTGGTCGCGAAAAATGCTTTCCTTCGCTTCGAGCTGCGAAGGGTAGTCGAGATGTTGGTAATGGCACCCGCCGCAACGGGCATACACCGGGCATGGCGGTTGGATCCGTTTTTCGGATGGTTTAACGATCTCTACCAGTTCGGCGATAGAAAAATTTTTTCTGTCATCAATGATACGGATCTTTGCGACCTCCCCGGGTAAGGTAAATGGGACAAAGACCGCTTTTCCG
>CAIRYE010000191.1 GCA_903882765.1 uncultured Anaerolineae bacterium | reverse complement strand
GCCTTTGTGAGCGTTCTTTTTATGCCTCAGTTTGCCAAAGCGGAGGACCCTGACCCTGATAAAGAAGGGCCAGACCGTTATCAATCCATTTCTGTTGACGTTGAGTTGGTGGAATGGTGGATGGCTCGATGGAAAAAGGATGAAATTGTCTGCTCATTTTTTGTCGATCATCCTGGTTTACCTAATTCGGTAGATATCTCTTCTGCTTGTGAAAAAGAGATCTTCACTGAGTGGGAAAAAAACAACTCGGCTTGTACCGAAAAAGATCCAAAGGATTGTCCTGGTTTTTACTTTATCAATATTTCTCAAAAGAGTTCACAAAAAGAATTGATCGTGAAGCTGCCCTCTCCTAGCGTAACTGTACGCTTGGATAACTGCGAATTGGATGAAAAAGGCTGGTGCACCGCCCAACCGAATCTCGTACTTACCGGGGTAGAACCATTGCCCAACGAACGGATCACAGCCATCCATGGATATGCCGGCGAAGATTCCTTTGATTGCGAAGGGGACGGCTGTATTTTTAAGCTCTCCGAAACATCCGCCGATGGGGTCCGCTTAACTTTTTGGGCTGATTCCTCTTATGGGGACCATTCAGCCACCTTTGACGCCTTGGTTCGAGTAACCAAAGACCCCAATGACAAACGTTTGCTCGAGCGCTGGCAGGTGGATGTTTTTTCCACCCAATGGGAAGGCCCCGAGATCGCCTCGTGCGCGGCTGTTTGGGAAACGTTTAGACCTGAGGAAGGTTTACCTAACTGGTTAACGACACCAAAGAACAGCACGGGACTCAAATCAAATATTCCTTATGACTATCTTGCATCAAATCTTATTCGGCAGGGCGTCACAAACGCGTCGCAATGCCCTGATGGTGGCCTTTTTTCGGATGGTTCAGTAAACGCCTGTGGTCTTGAAGCGGCAAAAAAAGATGTTGAGGAATGGCAAAATAGGTTTGACAAGGTCATTCTCAAAGTATCAAAACAAAAAGAAGTTCCTGCCCAACTGCTTAAGAACTTGTTCAGTAGAGAAAGCCAATTTTGGCCAGGTGTGTTTAGGAATGGGAAGGACGTTGGTCTGGGGCAAATGACCGAAGGCGGTGCAGATACCGCGTTACTATGGAACCCAATTTTTTATAATGGTTTTTGCCCACTGGTCTTGGACGTTGAAGTATGCCAAACCTATGGTTACGCCAATCTTTCCAAGAATCAACAGCTATTACTTCAAGGCGCATTGGTCAACAGCGTGGATGCCCGATGTGATACCTGCCCATTAGGGCTGGATCTTTCGCGGGCGGATTTTAGTATTGGTATCTTCGCTCATACCCTTCTAGCAAATTGTGAACAAGCAGGCAAAATTGTGGAGAATGTAACCGGGGATAAACCTGGCTTAACCACCGATCTTGAAACAATGTGGAAGTTCACCTTGGTTAATTACAACGCTGGAAGCGGTTGTCTTTCGGACGCCGTCACGAACGCTTATGACCCAAGCATTGACCAGACCGTCTCTTGGGATAATGTTGCCGCAAATTTGAACCTGTTCTGCCCTGGCGCTGTGGATTACGTCAATGATATAAGCACAGATCGCTCATTGACCGAACCCACGCAGCCGTAAATTACGGCTGCGCAAATTCAATTTCTGAAAAACCCTTTTTTGATCAATTTCGCTCCATGTGTTCCTTGCGAATATTGACCTGAATTTTGGGTTTTATTTTTTTAACAACGCAGTTACATGGCTGGGAACAGTTACCCCCTCCACCAATCGGTCATCTGAAATAGGCTCTAAGGCTTGTAACTTTAATGGTAGAATCCCCGCCCAAATTGGAAGGACGTAATCTTCCGGCTCATCGATCACCCCACCCGTTCTACTTTTTGCGGAGGCCTCTTCGATAGGAATAATAACGACCGCGGTCGCGTCCAACTCTTGTTCGGTTGGCTGGCGAATTTCATCCCACCTGCCTTTTACCAAATGCTCCGAAACAGCCTTTAGCGCTTCCATCTTATCGGCATTTTCCGTGAGCAGCTCACCCCTACCAAATATCACCACCGAGCGGTAATTGACAGAATGGTCAAACGCGGATCGAGCTAAGACCAAACCATCAAGCAGGGTCATTTCGATACAGATCATTTCTCCCGAAGCTGCCTGTTTCATCAAGCGGCTTGCTTTCGCGCCATGTAAAATGATCTTGTCGCCCATGCGCGCAAAATTGCTTGGGATCACAAACGGCATACCCTCTTGGATAAATCCAACATGACAAACTAAGGCTTCATCGATGATCGCATTGACGGTTTCCTCATCATAATTGCCTCTACCCGGTTTTCGGTTCAAACGACTTTTGTTAGATTTGTTGTATTGTGTCATGAAATTTTATCCTTTCTGTTTTATGTGCATTATTACGTATATGCAGGGTGATATTTGTACCTAATTTATTATAAGCGTCTGCAATATACTGAAAATGATGTTATAAGTGTTAATAATACTTATCGAGGATGATGATGATCAATCTAGCCGAGATCTTAGTTTTTGTCACTGCCGCCGAAGAAATGAGTTTTAGCAAAGCAGCCAACCGATTACATTTATCACAGTCGGCTGTGAGCCAAAATATTCAATCGCTCGAGCGAAATTATGGTGTTAGCTTGTTCTTACGAATGGGAAGAACGATCCAATTATCGCAAGAAGGTGTGAATATTTTGCCTTTTGCCCGCGAGTTGTTGCGTTCTGCTAGGGTATGCGAAGATCATTTCCAAAATTCTCAAGAAGAATTGGTTGGATCGATCAACATAGCTTGCGCCACAACCTCAGGTAATTATTTTCTGCCAAATATTTTAGCCGCGTTTCAAAAAATGTACCCCAAAGTTCGCACCGTACTCAATTCAAAATCAAGGTCCTTTATTATCGATGCCATGGTGAACCAAAACCTTGACCTTGGAGTCATTGGTCGAGAAATTAACCACCGCGATCTGGAAAGTTGTTTGATCGTTGAGGACCGCGTCATCCTGATCGTACCGCCAGATCACCCATGGGCAATTCGCAACGAGATCAATTCAGAAGAACTAAATGAACAGCCCTTCATTCGCCGAGAATCCTCTTCAGGCACTTTTGAGGTCTTGTATGACTCCCTCAAATTCCACGGGATCGATCCCGGTAAGTTCAACATCATTTCACGCCTTGGCGACGCGGAAGCGGTATTGATGGCTGTAGAAAATGGGATTGGCATTACCTTTATATCAGAAATGATGGCCTCTCGAAGTTTAGCGCTGGGGAAAGTTGTGAAGGTAAAGGTAACCGGGGTAACCATACGACAACCCATTTACCTTGTTCGAAACATCAGCAACAACTCCACATTAGCGACGAATAAACTTTGGGAATTTATTTTTGATAACAGAGAATCACTCTCACAAGAGTTCCTAAGCAATTTATCTACATTATAAAATTCAACCTAGCCGGAGGTGCCTATGCTTTTAGGTATCGAAAAATTGATCTTCGTTTTCATTTCAATCCTATCCATCTACTTCACCTCCGTTGCGGTTAGAAAAATTGCGGCGAATATTTCTTCTGCCAGAGGAGAGATAAACTGGAAGCAGGTTCTGGCGAATTTGCCGGGCACGTTATTCAATTACCTTTCCCTCAATCGAACGTTCAAAACTCGCTGGGCTGTTTCGATCACTCACGCTTTTGTGGCGTGGGGGTTTCTAACTTTTTTGGTGATCAATCTAAATGATGTTCTCTATGGTTTCTTCGATTTTCGCTTACTTGAATCGTTGGGGCTTTTCGGAAATGTATATCGATCGATCACTGATATTTTCAATGTCCTGATCCTATTAGGGATCATGGCCTTAGCCATACGGCGATTTGTTTTTTCACCCGATACATTCTTTGTCAATAAGAATGTCATTATCCATCCAAAAGCCATTTCAGGAATAGCGCGAGATTCGGCGATCGTTGCTGGTTTTATTTTCCTTCACAATTCCGCGCGATTGTTTGGAGAAGCCGCATACGTTGCCAGAGTGAACAACGCGAATGACCCTTGGCAGCCGATCATTTCCTATGTGGCAAAAGACCTGTACCAATTTTCCGGGTCAACTTTGGTTAGCATCGAACATAGTATGTTTTGGTTATCCTTGGGGGCAGTGGTTCTATTTTTGCCTTATTTCGCGTTGTCGAAACACATTCACATTTTTTTTGCGCCGATCAACCAAGCTCTCAAACCTTATCGTAAAGCCATCGCCGATATCCCCTACATTGACCTCAACGATGAATCGATCGAGTCGTTTGGGGCAACAAACATCTCGGACCTTGGTTATGAACAAGTCATTGATGCCTATGCTTGCATCATGTGTTTTCGATGCCAAGATGCCTGCCCGGCGTACCAAACCGGAAAACCGCTTTCACCTGCCGCTTTGGAAATTAACAAACGCTATGCCTTTAATTCTGGCTCGAAAACCGATATCGCGTTGACAACCTTGATCAGCGAAGAGGCTGTTTGGGCTTGTACTACCTGTGGGGCATGTGTGGATGTTTGCCCGGTTGGCAATGAGCCGATGAAAGATATTCTTGAAATTAGGCGTTCACTGGCGATGATGGAAAGCAGCTTTCCAAAACAGTTGGAGACCGCTTTTAAAGGCATGGAACGGAATGCCAACCCGTGGAACCAACCTATCGCTAACAGAACTAAATGGGCCGAGGGAATCAATGTTCCTACGATAGAGACGAACCCAACTCCTGATATTTTGTGGTGGGTTGGCTGCTCTCCCTCCACAGACCCAAGAGCGCAAAAAACCGCAAGGGCATTTGCGGATATTTTGAATACAGCGGGCATCAACTTCGCGACACTCGGTAAAAACGAATCTTGCACCGGCGATTCCGCTCGAAGAGCCGGCCGAGAGGATATCTTTTTTGCCCTGGCAACGCAAAATGTTGAAGTGCTTAATGAAGTCAACCCAACGTTAATCGTCACATCCTGCCCGCATTGCTTGAACACGATCAAAAATGAATACCCTGCCTTTGGTGGAAATTACAAAGTGATCCATCATAGTGAGTTGATCAATAATTTGATCGGTTCAGGAAAGATCGAACTTGAGCAAGATAGCACTTCTCCCTCCGTAACCTATCATGATCCTTGTTATCTCGGAAGGCACAACCAACAATTTGAACAACCAAGAAACATCATGAAAAGCCTATCCGAAGACCTAAGAGAGATGCCATCCAACCGTGATCGATCCTTCTGTTGCGGGGCAGGGGGAGCGCAAGTTTGGAAGGAAGAAGGCGGCGATAGCAAAATAAATATAACCCGTTATGAGCAAGCAAAATCAACCTCATCTCAAACAATTGCGGTTGCCTGCCCATTTTGCTTGACCATGCTAACCGATGCCGCAAAAGAAGATGATCATCCGATGGATGTACTAGATATTGCTGAACTTGTCGCCCAAAAGATGATTAGAAAATAAGTTCGAAAAATGATTGACTTTTGCGATTTTAGTGTAAAATAAAACAACAAACATTTGCCCCGTCGCTCAGCGCCGGTACCTAATTTTATGGAGGAACACTATGTATCAAAGCCTTACAATTGTTGGAAACGTTGGACGAGACCCCGAGATGCGCTACACCCCAAATGGGCAAGCGGTCACTTCTTTTTCTGTTGCTACTAGCCGCAGATACACCTCCAACAACGGTGAACAAGTGAATGAAACAATATGGTTTAGAATCACAACCTGGGGAAAGCAGGCCGAAACCTGTAATCAATACCTCAAAAAAGGAACAAAAGTGCTAATCGAAGGCCGTCTTACGGCAGACCCTGCCTCTGGCGGTCCCCGTGTGTGGACTCCAAAAGAAGGTGGCCAACCACGAGCCTCGTTTGAAGTGAGCGCTAATACCGTACGTTTCCTCTCATCTCGATCAGATGGCGAAGGTGAGTTTCCAGAAAGTGGAAGGCAAGATCGTGATAGTGGTGGTTTTGTTGGTGCCCCCACAGACGATGACGATATCCCATTCTAAAGCATATGACCCCGATAGCAATATCGGGGTTTTAATTTAATGGAGCAGTTGATGGATATAAAGCAAATCAGCCTGATCATTCCAGACGGAGTTCAACCCGTTTATTCTAACTTGGTGCGCATCTCGCATTCACCGGCCGACCTTGTTTTGGATTTCGCTCATATCCTCCCCGGCGAGCAAGTTGGCAAGATCAATGCCCGTATCGTTATGTCGCCTTTGAGCACCAAGTTATTGCACATGGCGCTAACAGAACACTTAGTAACATTTGAACAAAATTTTGGTGAGATCAAAACACCTCACATACCATTAGCGGACCAATTATTTAATAAAATCAATAAAGGCCAAGATCCCGAAAAAGGATCGGAAGGTGAAGAAACAAATGGATCAGCTTGAATCAATTTCGGAAAAGATCCGAACGCAATTTGACGCAAAAACAACCGCGCGCGACCAAGCCTTAGTACACGCCCGCGCCCTTACGCGCAGCTGTTCACAGGCCATCCGAGCCGTTCACCGCGACGATGATGAATCGATGGCCGCCCAATTAAACGAGGCTAAGGATCTTGCCGACCAACTACGAAAAGCGGTCGCCGCATATCCGGACCTTTACTTCGCTGGCTACACTCAGGATTCTCTCAAAGAGTTTGTGGAAGCCAATATTACCTGCGCCCTCATTAAAAACCAAGCAATGCCAGAACCACAAGATCTGGATGTTGAAGCTAATACCTACTTAAATGGTCTATCCGAAGTAGTAGGCGAATTACGTCGTCGCTGTCTCGATATTTTGCGCAATGGGTATTCACAAGAAGCTGAACGGTTGTTGACTCAAATGGACGATATTTATGCCGTTTTGGTCACTATGGATTACCCCGACGCTATAACCAATGGTTTACGTCGGCAAACCGATATCGCACGCAGCATCATAGAAAAAACCCGCGGCGATATTACGGTTAGCATCCGAGGAGAACATCTGGAAAAAGCCCTATCAAAACTGAGCGAACAACTTACCGGCGGATCTGGCCCGGCTGCTCCAAAATTGAGCCGATCCATAGATGAGGCGGAAGAGTAGCCATTCGGCTAAATAATATGAAGTTTGTCATGTTATTTTGTGACATGTTTTGTTTGTGAAATAATACACAATATGATATATTAACTGCAACAGAGCAATTGAATGCTCATTGTTGTCTCCTCCTTTGGCGAATGTTTGCACCGAGTCCTCCCTCGGTGCAAACTGCTTTAAAAGCAAAAACGCCCAAGCTAACTTGCTTGGGCGTTTTTGCTTTTTTGTTATTGGAAGAATTACATATGGATCGGCGCGCCGGTTGCGGCGTGCGCCGCTTCCATGATCGCTTCTGAAATTGTGGGGTGTGCGTGAACATTTTTAGCGATCTCTTCTACTGAGATGCCTAATTTTTCAACAAGGGT
>CAIRYE010000190.1 GCA_903882765.1 uncultured Anaerolineae bacterium | reverse complement strand
ATCGAGCCGGCCGCCAAGCCCTACCTCGATGACGGCGACATCCACTTTTTGGCGGGCAAATTGCATAAAAGCGAGGGCGGTGGTGATCTCGAAGGTGGTGAGCTTGGGGATCTTAGCGACGTGAGGCTTGATCTGCTCTACCAACTCCACGAAATCGCGATGGGAGATGTTGGCGTTGTTGACCTGAATGCGTTCGGTGAAATCGAGGAGGTGGGGGGAGGTGTACAAGCCCACCTGGTAGCCGCCGGCAATGAGCGCCGCGTTACAAAACGCGGCGGTTGAGCCTTTGCCCTTCGTGCCGGTTATGTGGATGGTCTTGTAGCTGTTTTGGGGGTTGCCAAGCGATTCCATCAACGCGAACATTCGGTCGAGATTGAATTCGGCTTTGGCTAACTCGCTGGAGTGTTTTAAACTATAATCTACAAAGCTGTAGATGTATTCGAGAGCTTGGTTGTATTTTTTTGTTATAGCGTCCATACTCTTAATTTTAATTCATTAATCGTATCCTTGTGTAAAAATTAGGAATGAGTTTGGGCAGAATCGCACTTGTTATGAGTGTTGTTGAGATAGATGGGTGATCCTTCTTGAAGGAAAAACGAGGGACATCCGCTGGTGGTCATGCATCGGCTTTGCAAGTAGTTCTATGCCAGCTTGGCGGAGATGGATCTGCAGGAGGTTCATGACCGAGACTTGTGAGATGCGTAATCCTTGGCAACGATGGCCGGCATACCTTAGTGACTGGTTAGAAGATAAGAAAATGGGTTGAGGGCAACTGGGTTGCTGACGAGACCATCGACAACCCGCTTGAGATGATATAAAGGAAGTGGCAAAGGAGAACGATATGGATCTGAAACTAAAAGGGTTAGTGGCGTTGGTAACGGGGTCCTCGCGCGGGCTGGGTTTAGCTACGGCTCGGGCGCTCTCGCAGGAGGGCGCCAAGGTGGTGATCAATGGGCGTGACGCGGAGAAGTTGGCAAAGGTTGCCACCGCCCTGAGCGCCGAAACGGGCAATTTGGTCTTTGCCGCCGCCGGTGATGTAGGCGGCGCTGGAGCGCAAGAAGTGGTGGATGCCGCCGTGGGTGCCTTTGGCGGGCTCGATATTCTGATCTGCAATGCTGGCGGGCCACCCCCCGGCACCTTTGACTTGGTGGATGACGCCAAATGGCAGACCGGCTTTGAGCTTACTTTTATGAGCAACGTGCGCTTGATACGGGCGGCGCTGCCGGCACTGCGGAAGAGCGATCACGCCAGCGTGATCACCATCACCTCGCTTTCGGTGAAGCAGCCCATTCAGGGATTGCTGCTTTCCAACTCGCTGCGGGCTGGGGTGGTTGGGCTTACCAAATCGCTGGCGCTGGAGCTGGGCGGTGAAGGGATCCGTTTTAATTCTATTTTGCCCGGTTGGACCGAAACCGAACGAGTGGTGGAGCTGATGACCAACCGCGCTAAGAATAATGGCAGCAGCGTTGAAGCCGAACTGAAAAAGCAATCCGCCGAGAGCCCGTTTGGGCGCATGGCGACCCCTGAAGAATTTGCCGCCGCGGCGGTATTTTTAGCATCCCCGAGGGCAGCGTACATCACCGGCACCAATTTAGCGGTGGATGGCGGTATGCTCAAGGGTACTTTTTAATAACAACAAGGAAAACTTATGACAACTAAAATTTGCATCAAATGCGAGCGAACTTCCAACGATATTCCGTTGATCTCTTTTGAGTATAAAGAGCAGGCTTACACCATTTGCCCGCAGTGTTTGCCGGTGCTGATCCACAAAACGCACGAATTGAGCGGCAAGCTGCCCGGGGTTGAGAACATTCCTCCGGCGGACCACGTTCATTAGCGGTTGGGATGAATAAACTATCGCATCTCACGCGCACCTCGTTTTTGCTGGCGGCGTTCTTCTTGCTGGATAAAGTGATCGCCTTTGGTCGCTCCATTTTGATCGCCAGGCAATTTAGCCTTTCCAGCGATCTGGATGCCTTTAATGTCGCCAACAACCTGCCGGACCTATTGTTCGCGCTGATTTCGGGCGGGGCGATCGCGATGGCGTTCATCCCGCTGCTGACCGAAACCTTGGCCAGTAATGGGCGGGCGGCGGCGTGGGAGTTGTTTTCGCGGGTGGCAAATTTCGCCTTTTTGGTGACACTAGTGTTTGCCATTGTGGTGGCGGCGTTTGCTGAGCAGATCGTGAAGGCGCAGATCGGTATCGCTCCGGGCTTT
>CAIRYE010000189.1 GCA_903882765.1 uncultured Anaerolineae bacterium | reverse complement strand
CGGGCAAAAAAGATCCTCGCAGATTCGGGGATCATATCAGGTCCGGAAGAGATCAGCGGGGTAAACCATGTGCTCAACGCGGCAGCGCTTACCTATGTGGCGGCTTTGGTTACTTCTGTCATGCAATTGCTTTATTATGTATCCCTTGTTGGCGGCGGCAGACGCCGAAGTTAATTTGGTAGAATAGGAAAAGGATGCTTATTCTTTGAAGAATAAGCATCCTTTTATTTAACAACCATGTCAATCAATAGCGCTCATCCACAACATCCCATCAAGCGGCCGCAGGGAACGATCACTCGAGGTAAAACCGCTAAAAACCGACTTCGCCAAGTAGATCATTTTATGATGATCTATGACCCAATGCTTTTAACCGCAGCCAACCAGAATGTATTCGTTGACCTAGGTTACGGCTATGATTCGATCACAACATTAGAACTATCAAGACGTTTTCATAAGCTCAACCCCTACTTGAAGGTCATTGGTGTTGAGATCGACCCGGAGCGGGTTGAAAACGCAAAACCATCTGAAACTGACTTGATCAAGTTTCGGCTAGGCGGGTTTAATATTCCATTAGAATCTTCTGAGGTTATTCGCGGTATTCGGGCTTTTAATGTACTAAGGCAGTACGAAGAAGGGGATGTCTCTCCCGCTTGGGATGTGATGGGAAGAAATGTACAAGAGGGCGGATTATTATTGGAAGGGACAAGTAACCCAGTGGGTTCAATTTGGGTTGCGAACGCCTTACGGATGAAGGGAAAGAGTTGGGAGAAGGAAGCTTTGGTCTTTTATTGCAATTTCAGCATGGGGTTCGACCCCTCTGAATATCAAGCTGTCTTACCCAAAAACTACATCCATCGAATGGTAGAAGGTGAAAAAATTTTTGAATTCTTTGAAGCATGGAAACAAGCCGCAAAGGAAAGGATCTTTGAGAAAACATGGGGAGATAAAAGATGGTTCGCGAGCTCTGTACTTACCCTAAAAGAAAAAGGATTTAATGTCCTAACTTTAAAGAAGTACCTGGAAAAAGGATACTTAGTGCTAAAGGAACTGGACTAAACCCATTATTTCTTCTGAAAAATTAAATATCTTGACGAGCTTACACAAGGTTCCAGCCTCGAGGTATAGGCAATTTTGTTGAAGGATGCCAGGTCGACATTTTCGAAGATGGGATTGGAAAGATATCGTTCTTCGATCATTAAGAAATCAGCTTCTTTTGACCATTTTTTTGCCAGGTTTTCGTTCCAAAAACCATGCCTCTCTGCTAGATCATCTTTACTGCCTACTTTGTAAGCAAACCCATCATTGATTTGTTGTGGAAAGATCTCAACATCCAATGTTAGGAACGGGGTGGTCGATTCACCTAACCAAAAGATCTTTGAGCCGATTGGGAAGATCTTCTTTAGTTCAGTATCTACCTTTTTGTGAGCAGCTATTACATTCCCTTCACAATAGGTATCTTGGAAATCAACATTAACCAAAACATCAGTTATCAACGTTAACCCAACGATGATAACGATCAGGGTTGGAAACAAATGGGCAGGCCGGTTGACGCCTATATTTTTTTGCGAGAAATACGCTGAGAGTAGTAGCAGAACGAGGACAAAAAGAATGGTTCCAACGAACAATGGAAAATAGATTTTTAAATCATTGGATGAGATCTGAAATATTTGTTGTATGGTGACAAAAATCGCTTGGAAACCACTTTCGCTTGTCGCTGAAGGGAGCTTGGTATAAAGCATACTTTCTAAGGATTGGCGGTGGTTGAACCAATAACCTAGATAAAAAACAAAACCTACTAGGGAAAATGCTGTCGCTTTCCATCTTGAGGCTCCGTCTTCGACCAACTCCAAACTAAGGACAAATAACAGGATTCCCATTGGAAGGTAGAAGGCCAGATAGCTGGATAAACAATAAACACATGAAGCTTCATATTTGGTAATGATCATGCTGTGCGCGATATCAAGCACGACCAAAGTGATAAATAAGAAAACAAATTCTTTGTAGTTAGCCTTCTCCTTGATTTTCTTCCAATTTCCAAAAAGAAAAGGTAGACCTATAAGACTTAATAAGGATATGTAATTACTTGAAATCCCTTGCACCAAACTTGACAGCAATGTGAATGGCGATATGGATTCACCGGTAATGTCCCACATCAATCTTCCCCCACCAAAATATCGATATGGATCAAGGAAACGAGAAATTTCATCGGGTACCCATTTTGCCCATACTTTCAAGATTCCCGGCCAGAAAGCCCAGTGCCCGAGTACAAATACGCTGATTCCAGCGACAATCGGCATCGCGCTTTTTTTGAGGCCGTATTTCCAGATAAAGAACAAGTTTAGGAAAATTAGATAAGGGGCGAGATTTTCTCTGGTGAGCACCAGAATTGCCGCGAATATATCGCCTGCGACCAATTCCGTGAGTGTTCGCTTTCCACCAATGGAGAAGATCAATGATAGGGTGAGGAGAAAAATGGATACTACTTGCGAATTCCCTAAACTATAAAAATTTTGTAGGGCTGGATTAATTACAAACAGACTTACAGCCAGTATTCCGCCATAGGGTTTTTTTAATCGGTTTCCTAGAAAAAAGAGCAAAATGATTACGATAACCTGCAACGCAAAACTTGAAAACCGAATTACCGCAATACCGCGACCGAATAATTGTTGAATCCATCCGGGGATCATAAAGGCTAGCGGCATTTTATTGGTCCAGGGACCATATGCTTGGTAAGGTATATATTTACCGGTAGTGAATAATAATCCTTTGATCGAGTAAGAACCTTCGTCCATGATCGAAGGTAGGGTAATTGCGCCGTTGACCGACCTTACGAGAAAGTAGTACAAGCTAATGGCAAAAAGGACGAGCATGGCGATAAAGGTGAGATTGTATTTATTATTTGAGCTTTTTAGCCAGGCAAGGATCGTTTCTAATCGTATCGATGAATAAACCAGGCAAATCAAAGAGGATGAGATAAGAACGATAAAAACGTTGAAGACCTGGTAATAGATCAGGTTTAAACCTAACACAAAAAAAGCAAAATAAAGGAAGATGGCTACCAGAATTTCTTTCTTACCTATATCTAGATCTTGATTTTTTTGTAATAGGAAGGATGCCTTGACGATTAGCAGGAGAATGATCGGAAAGTTGAGAAAGACACTGTTCAAATTAAATAAAAATAATCGATTCACTGGCGAAAATAATAGGAAGGTACCGATGGCACCGATTATTGCCGCGACTAAGACGTAATTCCACGGAAAGATCTTGCTAATCATCCTGTTGGAAAGCAACCGGATCTGTACTATAAATGGAGGATTTAATGACAAGCTTAGAGCGATGGTTATGGCGAATGCAACAAGGTAAACAAGAATGACGAGTATCCATTTTGGGCTCGAAATGGATAATGTGGCTGATGCGCCGAAGAATATTTTGAAAATATCAAAAAGTCCACCACAGGTTAGTAGGATAAAAAAGAAAAATGCGATCCTCTTATTATTTTTTTCTGCAAAACTCATTCAGGTTTCTCCGTGTTTTTCAGGCAATATCTCACCAAATTATACCTTCTACTTACCGGTGGAAAAAAGATGACACGAACGCACCAACATTTTTTTTGGCTATTTTTCATTTCATGCAATTCGATTTTTTTTGTCACATGTTATATACTCTTTATGTGTGATGATTGTTTGAAATGTTTATGATGTTCTTACTTTTTTTTAAAGAAATATCGACGGATAATAATAAGTAGAATTCAAACCATTTTAGGAGAATTTACATTAGATGGCAGCCATTGGTTGGATCGAAGTCTCGGATGTTTATTGTAAAGGGTGCGAATTGTGTGTAACTGCCTGTCCGCAAGCTGTAATTAGTTTGGATATGGAAAGGCTCACACATAAGGGTTTTCACCCAGCTAAGATCGTAAAGGAGGGGTGCACTGGTTGCGCAATTTGCGCAGTCGTTTGCCCTGATTCAGCGATCACCGTATATCGTGAAATTATCAAAGCAAGTTAATTGTGGGCGTACTGTAGAGTACGCTCATTTTGTTTAAGGCATTAATTGGAGAATTGACCGAATGGCAAAAGAATTAATTAAAGGGAATGTTGCAATGGCAGAAGCGGCGATAAGGGCAGGTTTAGAAGCTTATTTTGGATACCCTATCACCCCGCAAACGGAAGTGTTGGAACATTTAGCCAGGCGGATGCCGGAATTAGGAAGGGCATTTGTCCAAGCTGAGAGCGAAGTAGCGGCTATTAATATGGTGTATGGAGCAGCTTGCACTGGGGTACGAGTCATGACATCTTCTTCCAGCCCGGGAGTTTCACTAATGCAGGAAGGGCTCTCGTATATCGCCGGTACGGAAGTGCCGGCAGTGATCATCAATGTTATGCGTGGGGGTCCTGGTCTGGGTAATATTGCGCCAGCTCAGAGTGACTATTACCAATCGGTGCATGGAGGCGGGCACGGAGATTATCATCCGATCGTGCTTGCTCCCGCATCGGTACAGGAATCGATCGATTTGACTGTTCTCTCATTTGAGTTGGCTGAAAAATACCGGAACTTAGCGTTCGTGCTCTCTGATGGCTCCGTTGGTCAGATGATGGAGCCCGCGGAGTTGCCACCTATGCAACCAATCGTCAAGAAAAATTATGATTGGGCGATCGGCGGAAAGGGAACTCGTGAAAAACGGATATTAACTTCTATCAACATCAATCCGCACGATGAAGAGATCGCCAATCTCAGAATGTTACAAACCTGGTTCGAGATCAAAAAAAATGAAGTGAGATACAAAGAGTATTATTTGGACGACGCTGAATTTTTGGTGATCGGGTTTGGAACTTCTGGCCGGGTAGCTTTATCCGCTGTTCGAAAATGCAGGGAGAAGGGTATTAAGGTTGGGTTGTTGCGGCCAATTACCGTTCGTCCCTTCCCAGATGAAGTGATCATTGAATTGGCAGAACGGGTTCAGGGCATCCTTGTGGTAGAGATGAATCAGGGTCAGATGCTCGACGATGTAATGATCGCGGTCGGGAAAAAAGTTCCCATCGAGTTTTACGGCCGGCCGGGTGGGGTAATTCCTTTTCCTGAAGATGTCGAATCCGAGATCGAACGGATGGTCTCGGCGAAACTTGAAATTGTTAACAACCCAAGGGTTGCTTGGCTAGATCGAATGTTACACCGATGAAAGGTCAATGAGGATCGAATGGTCACAATTATAAAACCTGAAAATATTGTTTATTCGCGATCGCATGCGTTTACAGAAACTTCTACTAGCTACTGTCCGGGTTGTACTCACGGTACTGCCCATCGTTTGATTGCCGAAACCTTAGAAGAAATGAATTTAGTTGATAAGACAATTGGAGTGGCCCCAGTTGGCTGTTCCGTGTTTGCCTACAATTACTTTGATACCGACTTTGTGGAGGCAGCCCATGGTAGAGCTCCCGCAATGGCAACGGGCATCAAACGGGTTCTTCCCGATAAATGCGTTTTTACTTATCAGGGAGATGGTGATCTTGCTTCAATTGGTATGGCTGAGATCATGCACGCAGCTGTGCGCGGCGAGAATATTTCCGTCATTTTCCTTAATAACGCGATCTACGGTATGACAGGCGGCCAAATGGCCCCCACCTCCCTGCCTGGACAAAAAACAACCTCTTCGCCACTTGGCCGGGATGTTGAATTGCAAGGTTTTCCGCTCAGAATGTCTGAGATGATCGCCAAGATGGACGGAGCTGGTTATGTAGTACGACGCTCACTTCACGATCCCGCCAATATCCGCAAGGCAAAAAAAGCCATTCGCACCGCTTTTGAAACACAAATGCACGGGCTTGGTTTTTCGATGGTTGAGCTGCTATCCACTTGTCCAACAAACTGGGGTATGAACCCTGTGGACTCATGCAAATGGGTAGAGGACCAGATGTTACCTGTTTACCCACTGGGTGATTTCAAGGTTAGCGAGTCTGTTAGCGAACTTCGTTTTTAATCTTTGCAAATTTGAGGAATCTACATGCATAAAGAGATCATGATAGCTGGTTATGGCGGCCAAGGGGTTTTGTTTGCCGGTCAAATCCTTGCTTACACGGCAATGGACATCAAAATGCAAGTAACGTGGATCCCATCTTATGGGCCGGAGATGCGCGGTGGAACAGCAAATTGCACCGTTGTTATTTCGGACCAGGAGATCGGTTCACCTCAGGTAGCAGAACCGCCGATCGCTATATTGCTCAACTTACCGTCCTACGATAAATATGAACCCCTGATCAAGGTTGGTGGCGTAGCGGTCGTTAACGCTTCTATGGTAGATCGTGGCGCGATACGCACGGATATTCGTACGATCTTTGTGGAGGCGAGCAGGATCGCTGAGGAGATCGGCGATACTAAATTGATGAATATGGTTGCGGTTGGCGCGTTATTAGCTGTCCTTCCTGAACTTGATATCAAGGAAGTAAAGAACGCACTGCGATTGCATCTTCCAAGTAGACACCATGCCTTGCTGCCCAGTAATTACCTAGCGCTTGAAAGGGGATTTGATGCCGCTGTCAGCCAAGGGCATGGCTAAGACATGGAACCTGTAGAAATTGATCTTTTTAGGAAGATACTATTATCTCAATTCCGATCTTGTCTTTCTATGCTGAGAAGTAATATCAATGAATGCCCAGAAGAAATCTGGGCATTATCGATGTGGCCTGATGCCCAATCAGATGGTCGATTGTCGCAATATTGGTATGTCATTTTCCATAGCTTATTTTGGGCTGATCTTTATCTTGGTGGAAATGACAAGGAATACCAACCACCTTTCCCTTTTACACTAGATGAGTTAGATCCAATCGGGATCGTGCCAGCCGAGCCATTTGATCGCGATACTCTCTTGTCGTATCTGGTCTATGTCGAGAAGAGAAGCGAATTGATCTTACTGGTTACGAGCGAAAAGGAATTTGCGAGAATTTGCGAATTTTCTTGGGGCTTCAAAATAATTTACGCGGAATTGGTCGTCGATTGCATCCGCCACATTCAGGAACATTCTGCTCAATGTTCTATGTTCCTTGGTCAGATTACCTATGCATCCCACGAATGGGTCAGTTTATCAAATTAATTAGACTAATAATGTCTGTTTTGGTAAAATAATCTTAAAAATTATTGGAGAAAAAATGGATATTTCATCGATCAATTGGTGGGCGGTTCTTGTTTGTGTTTTTGTTAGCATGATAAGCGGCTCCTTGTGGTATTCCCCAAAAACTTTTTTCCCGGTTTGGTGGGAAGGTGTTAGAAAACATGAAACCCAAACCCCAGGTATGGCAAATATGGGCGCTTTATGGGGGTTGGTTGTGGTTTCTTCCATTGTTCAAGCGGTTGCTATGGCCTTTATGGTACCCGCGATGGGGAAGGTGATGTCGGCCGGTCAAGCTACCGCCGCAAATGGGGCAATGACCGGCTTTATGTTATGGCTGGGTTTCATTGCTCCAACCTATTTGGTCAATAAGTTATTTGCTGGTCATAGCTTAAAGATATGGGCTATTGAGGTTGGCAATCACCTGATCAATTTTGTTTTGTTCGGTATCATCCTTGGCGCTTGGCATTAGATAATTTGTTTAAAGAGCGATATTCATTTATCGCTCTTTTCATTTAAGGAGGCTATCGATGGCATCAGAAAATTCTTCTTTACCAGAGAAGTTGTCAAATCCAGCCAAACGTGCGTTAGCGGCAGCCAAAGTCTTCCAGTTGCTGGATCTGGAAAAATTTACCTACAAACAGATCTATGACTTGCATGGAATTGGTCCAAACGCTATGAAAAGCCTCGAAAGCGAGATGGCAAAATCAGGGATCAAATTCAAGGATCAGGGGTAATGTATCGGTAGGCAGTTGGCTCAAAGCTGCAATAAATCCGCTTAATGCTATAATTCTGCCTACGAAAGAAGGTATTTACCACTTATGAATTTTCTGATCACAGGGGCAGCTGGTTTTATTGGCTCAACGTTGGCAAATCAATTGGCCAAAGAAGGGCACCAAGTTAGAGGGTTGGATAACCTTTCTGCTGGCAATCCACAAGCCTTAATTCCAGATGTTCATTTCACAAGAGGGGACGTCAACGACCGCCCTAAATTATGGACCCTTTTGCAAGAGGTCGACTGTGTTTTTCATCTAGCAGCACGTGTATCTGTGCAAGAATCGATCAATTATCCTCGCGAGTACAATGATGTTAATGTAGGGGGAACCGTTTCATTGATGGAAGCTATGCGCGATGTTGGTGTGCGCAGAGTGGTACTGGTTTCCTCTGGAGCTATTTATGGTGATCAGGCTACCCAACCTTTAAATGAAAACATGGTGCCCAACCCCAAATCACCTTATGCAGTATCAAAACTATCGGCTGAGAGCTATGTAAGAACAATTGGCAAGTTGTGGGGAATTGAAACAGTTAGCCTGAGGGTATTCAATGCCTTCGGTCCCGGACAGAATCTTCCACCATCTTACCCGCCGGTTGTTCCTTATTTCTTAAATCAAGCTTTACACAATGGTTCGATAGTGATCCATTCTGATGGCAGGCAAACGCGCGATTATATATTTTTGGATGATGTCATTTCAGCGTTGGTAGCCGCTTCTACCGCCCCTAATTTGGATGGAATGGTAGTCAATGTTGGCAGCGGTAAGGATATTTCCGTAATGGACTTGGTTAAGCTAGTTGGTTCAGTAACTGGAAAGAAAATTGATGTGATCCACAACCCGAAGGTTGCCGCTGGGGTTTCGCGGATGTGTTCTGATATTACATTGGCGCACCAAAAACTTAATTTCACTCCTTCTATTAGTCTTGAGGAAGGTTTACGACTTACGATACAAAGGGATCCAAAATTTAATGAATGAAAACGCGAACTCACTACGAATCTTATCATTCGGCGCAGGGGCTATCGGCACGTACATCGGTGGGTCCCTTGCCGCAAGTGGCCACCGAGTTGTTTTTTTAGAACAACCACAAGTGGTCGATAAATTAAGGCAAAATGGACTAACTCTTGACCTTGGAATCGATAAGCGGCGTGTTGGAAGTTCGTTATTTGAGTTGACCTCCCCGAAGGTTGAATTTGTTGGTTCGCTCGATGAAGCCCTTGCGCTGGGCTCCTATGATTTAGCCCTTTTTGCTCTAAAATCGTTTGATACCGACCTCGTTTTATCAAGCCTAGGTGAAGATGTTAAGAAATTGCCTCCCATCCTATGCTTGCAGAATGGCGTTGAGAATGAACAAGTGATCGCCCGATTTGTTGGATCAGAAAATGTGATCTATGGCACGGTTACTTCCGCCATCGGTCGTAAGGATGTTGGAAATGTTGTGCTGGAAAAATTGCGCGGCGTTGGTGTAGCCGCAGGTCATCCTATCTCTGTGCGGGTTGTTCAAGCCATGAACGAAGCAATGTTGAACGCCATTTTGTTTGATGACGCTCGCTCTATGAAGTGGTCTAAAATGTTAACTAATTTGTTAGCTAACGCGTCATCTGCCATTTTAAACTTAACCCCAGCGCAAATTTTTGCGGATACCGCTTTGACCAAGATGGAAATTGAACAGATCAGAGAGTGTATCAGCGTAATGGAGAAAAATAACATTCATGTGGTCGATTTGCCCGGAACTCCGGTAAAACTGCTCTCATTAGCGATTCGATTACCTGTCTGGATCACAAAACCGATCCTGCAAAAAGTAGTTGGGTCTGGTCGTGGCGCAAAAATGCCTTCCTTCCATATAGATCTCTACTCTGGCCGGAAAAAGAGCGAGGTGAATTTTTTGAATGGGGCGGTTGTGTCGGCTGGTTTGGCATGTGGGGTAAAAACCCCTGTGAATAACTTGTTAGCTCACACCTTGATCAACCTAACCAATGGAACCATACCTCTGGCTGAATACGATCATGATCAGGCAAAATTATTACTATTGATCCAATAAGATGAAGATATCGCGAGTACAAGCCAGCCAATTTGTTGAAGTACATTTCCCTGGAGAAATTACTTTAAAAGGTCCACGTGGGGCAACAGCAAAAGCATTTATAGACCGCTGTGGAATTGATTTTAAAGCACCAGTGGTAGGCGCCATCATCAACGGGGAACTGCATGAATTAACCTCTGAAATTGTTAGGGAATCTATCGTTACTCCCATTTTGATGACCGATGCGGACGGCGCACGTATCTATCGCCGATCCCTCTCTTTCCTGTTGAGCGCAGCGTTTAAGAAATTATTCCCTGACGCCATATTGCACATAGATCATTCCGTATATCCTGTTGGGTATTATTGCCATGTAAGCGGTCATGCCCCATTGGAAAAAGCTGATCTTGCCGCCTTAGCGAAAGAAATGCGAACTTTGGTGAAAAGCGATTTGCCATTTGAGAAAAAGGAGATCTCCCTTACAGATGCTCTTTGTTATTTTACCGATCACGGTGAAATGGATAAAGTAGATTTGCTGAAGTACCGTACAAAAAATCACGTCACTTTTTATAATCTCGGAGATTATCTCGATTATCATCATGGCTTTATGGTGCCTTCAACTGGGTACTTAAAGTGGTTCGACATACTTCAAACGAATGGCGGTTTTACCCTTAGGTATCCCAAACGAAGCACCCCAACCAAAATTAATTATGTCGACCAATATCCAACGCTACTAAAGGCGTTTCGTTTGTATGGCGATTGGCTAAATACACTCGGTATTGAAAATGTGGGAGCTCTGAATAACGCTATCCAAAATAATAGGATCAAAGAATTGATCCTTGTTTCAGAAGCTTTTCACGAACAGCACATAACCAATATCGCCCGACAGATCTTTGAGCATAAAAGTGAAAACCGCATCATCCTTATATCTGGACCAACCTCATCTGGTAAGACTACTTTTTCTCGAAAGCTGGCTATCCAGTTACTCAGCCTCGGAATTTCCCCCTTTCCGTTGGAGCTGGATAATTACTTTGTAAACCGTGAAGATACCCCAAAAGACGAAAATGGGGAGGTTGACTTTGAAACCCTGCAAGCGATCGATCTACCAAAACTGAGTGATCATCTTTACCAACTGATCGAAGGTAAAACTGTTCGTATTCCGCATTACAACTTTGTAGCTGGCCATCAAGAGCCTG
The DNA here is from genome assembly GCA_903882765.1 of uncultured Anaerolineae bacterium. Classification (GTDB taxonomy): domain Bacteria; phylum Chloroflexota; class Anaerolineae; order Anaerolineales; family Villigracilaceae; genus UBA5195. The sequence continues at coordinate 1,085 of CAIRYE010000189.1, read as the reverse complement.
GTAATGAAGTGACCCTAAAAAATGACCAAATGATCATCCTTGAGGGTATCCATGGTCTGAACCCTGGCTTGATTCCAATGGATCTATATAATCGCTCTTACAAGATCTACATATCGGCTTTAACCCAGTTGAATCTCGATTATCATAATCGGGTCTCGACCACCGATACGAGGTTACTACGTCGGATTATTCGGGATAGCAATCAGCGAGGGTATAATGCCCAACAAACCATCTCGATGTGGGAATCTGTTCGCCGCGGGGAAGAAAAACATATTTTCCCCCATCAAGAAAACGCCGATGTGATGTTTAATTCTGCTTTAGTTTATGAATTGGCGGTATTAAAACCGATCGTTGAGCCGATCTTACGGCAGGTACCTAACAATACCCCTGAGTATATAGAAGCAAAAAGGTTGTTGGCTTTTTTGGAATGGTTTTTGCCAGTGGAACCTGATCTGGTACCTGATAATTCGATCTTGCGAGAATTTATTGGTGGATCGATCTTAAAGGACTTCATTGGCTGGAATGGCTAAAAACTCTCACCAAATCTTAATAATCTTCTAAGTTGCCATTTATCTAATCCCGTATAATAGTAATTAACATTCTCCAATAAAAACCGCTATCGATCAGGGCCGATCGAAAAGCGGTTTTCGTTTTAAAGGAGTGGATCGATAGCGGAGCGTTGAATTAGCGTAATTGTTGTTTATCTGATTGGCAGTAAGTTTCGGGGTTTGTGGGCAACGAGAATTCGTGGGATGGAATTTTTAATAAGAAAAAATGGCGACCGAATCAAAAATCGGTCGCCATTTTATTCATCCTAGGATTCTTCAGAGCTTGATTGTTCGTCGCTGCGAAGGTGGGGGAATAAAAGCACCTCGCGAATGGAATGTTTATCGGTAAGTAACATCGTCAAACGATCGACGCCCATGCCAAAGCCGCCGTTGGGAGGCATACCATACCGCATTGCGCGTAGGTAGTCCTCGTCGAGCAGATTGAGCTCTTCATCCTCGGCGGTGTAATCCCGGCCCATTTCGAGGAATCGCTGTTCTTGATCGATCGGATCGTTCAATTCCGTGAAGGCGTTACAT
>CAIRYE010000188.1 GCA_903882765.1 uncultured Anaerolineae bacterium | reverse complement strand
CGGTGTTCTCTGATGAAGTTGGTGTGGGCAAATATCCAAAATTGAACCATGACCATCGCTGGCATAACCGCCGGCCTGTTCGGCTAGAAACGCCATTGGTGCGGCTTCGTATAATACACGGATCTTGCCCTCTGGGTACTTACTTTCAGAAGGGTAGCCATAAACACCGCCATAGAGCAAATTGCGATGGAAATCACCGACAAAACTACCAATGTAGCGTTGTGATAGCTTGGGTTCATCGGTCGTATCTAGCCAATCAGCATATTCCTTCACCTTTGGATCCCAATTGCGGTATGCGCCGTAGTTGAAGCTGTAGTAAGCGGGAACTTCAGGAAAGCGCATATTCTCATGGGTGAGGAAAAATTCCCCTACCTCGGGGTCGAGTGTGAAACCATGTACGCCCTTGCCGGTGCTGTAAACAAATATCGTACTCGTTCCATAAATGATGTAGCCAGCCGCCACCAATTGATTGCCCGGCCGAAGCACATCGGCTTCGGTCATAATGGTCTTCGGATCATCCTGACGATAGATGCCGAAGATGGTGCCAATGGTCACATTGGTATCAATGTTGCTGCTGCCGTCTAACGGGTCGTACACCATAAAGTAGTGTCCGCGGCCATACTTAGGTGGTATCTGAATAATTCCTTCCCGCTCCTCAGAAACCATCGCGCAAAGCCGGCCGGTATGATCATTCATCTTTACAAAGATCTCATCGGCATAGACATCCAACTTACGCTGCTGCTCCCCTTGGATATTGGTAGTCTCTTCGTAGCCTTGCACGCCAAGAAATGCGGCACGCTTTGCCTGAACAGCAATCAGTTTGGCGGAGAGAGCGATATCATAAAAGAGGGTAGTTAGGTCGCCTTTGGCATAATGGGGCTGTTGGCTTAGTACAAATCGTTCAATGGTAGTCATTGGTTTCATAATCGCGATTCTCTCCGGTGTGACAATTGGGTTAATGGTATTATGACGCAAAACCTTTATAATTCTGGAAGTACTTTATGATTAGTACTATTAAAACACACTTTCCAATGAGGTCAAAATGTCACTTCATCCTCGCGCTGGTACGCCGGTAACCCAACAAGACCTAACCAACATCCCCGCGTTAATTTCGCAATATTATCTAAACCATCCTGACCCCGCGGCAGCCAACCAACAGATCACCTTCGGTACCTCCGGACATCGCGGTACTTCAGGGAAGAGCTCCTTTAATGAAGATCACATTTTGGCAGTGACGCAGGCTTTATGCGAGTATCGAAACTCAATGCGGATCAGCGGTCCTTTGTTTATCGGTAAAGATACACACGCCCTTTCAGAGCCTGCTCAATGCAGTGCAGTGGAAGTGTTCGCCGGCAACGGAGTGGAGATCCACCTCTCGGCTGACCAAGAGTACACCCCCACACCGGTGATCAGCCATGCAATTTTAGCTTATAACCGTAACCGCGACAGCGCGCTAGCGGATGGCGTGGTCATTACTCCTTCGCACAACCCGCCTTTTGATGGCGGTTTCAAATACAACCCCCCCAGTGGCGGCCCAGCTGGCCCTGAAATTACCAATATCATCCAAAAGCGCGCTAACCAGATCCTCGCGGATGGCCTTAAGGATGTAAAACGCATACCTTATTCCAAGGCCTTGAAGTCGAGCACCACCCATTTCACTGATCTCTCCATCGCCTACATCAATGACCTCAACAACATCATCAATATGACCGCCATATCAAACAGTGGACTACGCATTGGCATCGATCCTTTGGGCGGCGCGGCGGCTGGCTATTGGGCGATCATTGCTGAAAAATACAAATTGAGCCTAACTGTGGTCAATGACCATATTGACCCGACTTTTTCCTTTATGTGCCTTGATCACGATGGCAAGGTGCGCATGGATTGCAGTTCGCCATATGCTATGGCCGGCCTGATCAAATTGAAAGATGACTTTGACATTGCCTGCGGTAACGACCCCGATACAGATCGTCATGGTGTCGTCACCCGCAGTGTTGGCCTCATGAACCCGAATCACTATCTGGCAGTTGCCATTCAATATTTATTTCAAAACCGTGGAAACTGGAATCCCAGCGCAAAAATCGGCAAGACCCTTGTATCCAGCTCCATGATCGACCGGGTGGCAACTTCCTTGGGAAAGGGGCTGGCCGAGGTACCAGTTGGTTTCAAGTGGTTTGTGGATGGCCTTCTCAGCGGCGATCTAGGCTTTGGTGGAGAGGAAAGCGCGGGAGCATCCTTCCTGCGCAAGGATGGTACGGTTTGGACCACCGACAAGGACGGAATACTTCTCAACCTACTAGCCGCCGAGATCACCTCCATCACTGGAAAAGACCCTGGCGAACATTATCAGGCATTAGAAGCTCAATTTGGCAGCCCCAGCTACAAACGAATCGACGCGGTGGCTAACAATGACCAGAAAAAAGTTCTCAACAACCTCGACCCAACCTTGGTAAAAGCAACCAGCTTGGCAGGCGAGCCGATCGTGGCGCGGATTACTACTGCCCCAAGCAACAACGCACCCATAGGTGGGCTAAAAGTAGTTTCCGAAAACGGCTGGTTCGCCGCCCGCCCGAGCGGTACCGAAGAGATCTATAAGATCTACGCCGAGAGCTTTAGGGGTGATTCCCATTTAGAGCAGATCATTAACGAAGCCCAGCAAATTGTGGGGGACGCTTTTAAGGAAGCCGGCATTTAGCTTAAAAAAATATTGTGTGTTTTCCAAGCCTCAATTTTCGGGCAGCCCTGAATTGGATTTTGATAGGAGAACCTTTGTTGCGATCGATTAATATGCAGACTGAAACCTACTGTTTACGGGATGTAAAATAAGAAATCGATCATTCCAAATTAAACCATCGACCGTAGACCTGCCTGCTCAATTGAACTTTAGGACAGAAATGTTAAATAACCTCTTTTGCGGGGGAGAATGGATGGTACTCTACCATTTTTCGAATTTCCGCGGAGGGTGCAATTTTCAATCATCCTAAAGCCTTAACCATCACGTGGTCTCGAGAAAACCCCAGCCAATTACTTGAAATTGGATAGGAATGCGTTTGAACAACCAAAAAACCAGCCCGTTCATACAACTGACGAGCGCGAAGGTTGGTGTCTACAACTTCCAAACGCACCGAGGTATAACCTTCCCGACGGGCCTTATCGAAAATAGAATTTAACAGAAGAGAACCATATCCTTTTCCACGTTCTTGGGCATCCACTGCTATGGCGGCAATACGCAGGTGTTCGGGTGGACAGTTTGCCCCAGCGCCAAACAAGTTGAGAACAGCCCAAGAAAACATACCGCGCGCCAAACCAAGCTCTCTAAGGCTATCTGGCAGGGTTACCCGCGAAAAAATGCCAGCCTGATTGTGCAAGCCCGCCAATCCACATAACCTCCCATCCACGACGACACCGATAGCTAGATTCAGGTTTAAGCCAGCGGTCAGAACTCGCGACGTTTTCAGCGGTTGCCCTACTAGTGGTTGGAGTTTGCGCTGAAAAGCATCGTAATAAATTTTTCCGGCTTGATCACGTAGGGTTTCAGGGATAACCTGAAGAATTTCGATCATTTCACGCCTTCACTAAAAGAGGATGTTTTTGCGTTTTTTGCCAACGGGGGATTGTTTGCGCGAAGGGAACTGATTCAGATAACTGACAGAAGAATCGGGATATCACTACTTCATCCCTCTTCTACGAAATCCAAATGAACTGGTTTAATAATTTTTTCATAGTATCAGTATACAATTCGGCAAAATTTTGAACAATGGGCATCCGGAAGACCTGTTTAATAATTAGGTAACGCAAAATTGAAGGAAGAATTATATTTGGCGAAAATTGTTACTGAGCGTTCAAATATGGTTCATTTCAAACCAATTTGCGGTCGATTGCGGCAAAAGAAACACAGTTTGAGCAAAATTTAGAAACTGACAAATATTAGATATAATTTATCCAATAAATTCCCAACTATTGGATAAATTCACTTGACATTTCTAACCCCACATCAGATCGATCATCGACTTAACAAAGTCTTATTGAAAGTTACAAAACCAGGCCGCTATGTTGGCGGTGAATACAACAGCGTTGTAAAAGATTGGGAAAACGCCCAATTACGCACCGCATTGGTGTTCCCTGATATTTACGATATCGGCATCTCGAATGTTGGCCTTAAAATTCTCTACGATATTGTGAACAATCGTGAGGATGCATTAGCAGAACGCTGTTACAGCGTTTGGCGTGATATGGAAGACCAAATGCGTGAACACAGCATCCCGCAATATTCCCTCGAATCCCATCACCCAGCAGCCCAATTCGATCTGATCGGTTTCTCCCTGCCATACGAAACGTTGTATACCAACGCCATTAATTTCCTTGATCTAGCCGGTTTACCCGTGTTCAGCAGTGGACGCACGAATGAGCATCCGATCGTGATCGTGGGCGGGCACTCCGCCCTCAACCCTGAGCCAATGCACGCCTTTATCGATGCATTTGTGATCGGTGAGGGAGAAGAGGTGATTTGCGATATTTTGGATGTGATCAAGAAGCATAAAAATACTGATGGCCATCGTGACCGTAACGCCATTCTGCATGATCTAGCCCGCGTGCAGGGAGTATATGTTCCCTCCCTCTTCGAAATTGAATATCACAGTGATAACACCATCAAATCCATCCGTGCTACCCAACCGGGCATCCCTGAGACCATTATCAAGCGCATGGTTGCCAAGCTGCCCCCTCCCCCCACCAAATTCATTGTTCCCAACATCGAGGCGGTTCACAATCGCGTTTCGATCGAGATCATGCGCGGCTGTACTCGTGGTTGTCGTTTTTGTCATGCCGGCATCATCAACCGACCGGTGCGTGAGCGTTCGGTGCAAGAGGTGGTCAACGCGGTGAGCGAAGCGATCGATTCCACCGGTTTCGAGGAAGTCGCCTTGCTCTCACTCTCCTCCTCCGATTACAGCAACATTCTGGAGTTGGTAAAAGCTGTCAGTGAAAAATTTGGTGAAAAACACCTCGGTATATCCCTGCCATCCCTGCGCATCGATACCGTTTCAGTAGACCTTATGGATCAATTACGCGACCGCCGCGGCACCGGCTTCACCCTCGCGCCGGAAGCTGCCTCGGAACGTATGCGCAAGACCATCAACAAATACATCACCGATGACCAGCTACTTGAAACCGTGCGGGAGATCTATCGCCGTGGTTGGACCACCGTAAAATTGTATTTTATGATCGGACATCCCTCAGAAACGTTAGAAGATGTACAAGCCATTGCGGACCTTTGCAAACGTGTGTTAACCGAAGGCAGAGCCATTATGGGCGGACGAGCGCGCGTAAACGCCGGCGTGAGCACTTTTGTGCCTAAGCCACACACGCCCTTCCAATGGGTTTCTTGTGATTCTATGGAACAGATCAAGGAAAAGCAGGATTTACTAAAGCGGGTACTCAAGGACCGCAACATTAAATTAAGCTGGACCGCGCCCGAAGACACGATGATCGAAGCATGGCTTTCTCGCGGAGACCGAAACCTAAGCAAGGTAATATACACAGCTTGGAAGAATGGCGTAAAATTTGATGCCTGGCAGGAAGAGCGCAAGTTTTCCACCTGGGTGGCAGCCTTCGAAACTGAAGGCGTAGACCCTGCATTTTACACACACCGACTTCGCCCCGTGGATGAGATCTTCCCTTGGGAACATATCTCCACGGCTGTAACCAAGAAATTTCTCTTTCAGGATTACTCAATGTCGCTAAAAGAACAGATCCGGGATGATTGCCGAAATCAATGCTATGCCTGCGGTATCTTGCCTACCTTTATTGAAGAACGCCGCGCCAATCCCGGTACGTATTGGAAATGCCCTCATGTTAAAGAACGTTCCTTACCGGTGGCGCTATGAAAATTTGGGAGATTCTTACTGAAAGTGTTCGAAAGACGAGCGTTGAAGATATTATTGTCGGTATACCGGCCGGCATGGTTACTTTTGTAACGGCCTTTCTCTTTACCAAATTATTCGTCGATTTTTTCAACGACCTTTTTAATTTCCTCATCCTCTTTCTTGTTGTTACCTACGTGGTTGGATTCCTGATCGGCATTGTACGCTTCAGCAAGGCACCCTCCACCGCTTTTGTGAGCGGCATCACCTCTTCTGGATTGCTGCTCTTCTTATGGATCAATACCTATGAAAAAGAACCTTGGCTGATTGTTGCACTACTTCCGTCGCTATTTATAATGGTTTTTATCTCCGTTTTTGTGGCGAGATATGCGTCAAAACAACGAGGCACCCTATGAGGGTTCGCATCCAATTTGAGAAAAAAGGCGCACTTAAGTACATTGGGCATTTAGACTTGCATAAAATGTGGGAGCGCTCGGCACGACGGGGCAATGTAACCCTTTCATATAGCCAAGGCTTTCATCCACAACCCAAGATACAGCTGGCATCTGCTTTACCACTTGGATTTTCCTCCCGAGCAGAAGTAGTAGATATGTGGACTGCAATGGATTACGAAACTGATTGGATCAAAAGTGCTTTGCAATTGGCGCTGCCAACCGGCATCCATGTGAACAGTGTGGATCACATCGACGACGCTCTGCCTCCCCTGCAAACCGAAGTGATCGCGGCGGAGTTTGAAGTTGATTTTACCGAGTTTGACTTTACCCAATTGGCGGATGCTGGAGTGGAAGAGCGTGTTGCAAAGATGTTGTCTACCGAGGAAATCATCCGAGAACGACGTGGTAAAACGTACAATTTGCGGCCGCTGATCGAGTTAGCGAACTATGAAGCAACTACTAAAATAATGACCCTGCGTCTCACAGCCAAAGAAGGCGCAACCGGCCGACCCGAGGAAGTACTTGCTGAACTGGGCATTCCCTTTGAGGAAGTATTGATCGAACGTAGCGCGATCTTTTTTCGCTAAATCTGTTAAACACGAACAAATTAGGCTATGCGAATATATTTCCGCATAGCCTAATTTGTTCAGCGCCGCATTTTGCTTTGGGTACCCATTTGGCCTATAATTAAATGTGAAAAGAAGAGGACAAATATGACAAACAGTATTCACTCGACTACAAAAAATAACCCAGGATGTTTGATCCAGTTGTTGTGGTTTGCCTTAGTTGGTTGGTGGGCTTGCCAATTATGGATTGCAGCCGCCTGGTTCTTTATGGTGATCATTATCACAATTCCTTTAGGCGTGAAAATGATCAATTTGCTTCCGAAAATTGTGGCTTTGCGCGAGCCATTTCAACAAATGACCTATAAAGGTGATGGCACTCTCACCATTGATGACCTACCTCAGTACAATATTCTGGTACGGGCTTTGTATTTTGTTTTGATCGGTTGGTGGTTTTCCGCGCTTTGGATGGAGTTGGCATACGTTTTCTGCTGCACCATTATTGGCATGCCGCTCGGTTTTTGGATGTTCGATAAGACACCAGGTTTGTTGACACTTCGCCGACAATGATTTGTTTGAGTTCATAGCAAAAAAACACCGAGGGCTTCCGTATAAGAAAGATCTCGGTGTTTTTTGTTGTTATTTTGATTGACAATCTACGAACAACGCTTTTTTGAACCTTTTTACTCCCCAACCAGATAGGGATACT
>CAIRYE010000187.1 GCA_903882765.1 uncultured Anaerolineae bacterium | reverse complement strand
CATATTTCGCCTTATTTATTAAGATAGCCTATAGATAGCATAAACTGAATACAAAATCAAGAAAGTTGTGACATTTGAAGTACAAAAATATAACCCTTGTTAGGGGTTATATTGATCTTCGGTCATTTCGGAGATTAATTCTCGTCCGGACAGTTATCTAAAATCTTGTCAATTCGATCCAATATTTTTTCTTCTAACTTATCGATCGCCTCTGAGGATTCGATGTTTTCTTGCAATTGATCGATATTGGTCGCGCCAGTGATAACACTGCTAACCTCTTTTCGCCTCAATAGCCAAGCAATGGCTAACTGAGAAGTTGTGATGTTTAATTCATTCGCTAATTGTGTTAATTGATCAACGATCTCGATTCGTTCAGGGGTAATGCGGTCTTTGATCCAGTTCATACTTTCCAGCGACGCGCGGCTGCCCGCCGGGATGCCGTTTTTATATTTTCCGCTTAGCACACCGTAATAGAGCGGGCTCCAAGTGGTTAATCCTAAACCATATTCCTTACAAACGGGGTTCAGCTCCATTTCTACCCGCCGACGGTGGAACATATTGTACTGAGGTTGCTCCATACTCGGGGAGATGAGATGATTTTGGGTCGCGAAGGCGATGGCGGCGGTTATCTGCCAGGATTTCCATTCTGAGGTACCCCAATAAAGGATCTTACCTTGTCGAATAAGCATATCCATGGTCACCACCACCTCTTCGATCGGGGTATCTGGATCAAAGCGATGACAGAAATATAGATCTAAATAATCAGTCCCTACTCTCTTTAGAGAGGCGTTGATCGATTCAACAATATGCTTTCGTGATAACCCTCTGCCGTTTGGGCCGGGCATAGTGGGCCAAAATACTTTTGAGGAGAGAACAACAGACTCTCGGGGGTATTCATTGATCGCGTGGCCCAATACCACTTCCGCTTGGCCGTTGGCGTAAATATCAGCGTTATCAAAAAAGTTGATCCCAAGGTCGTAGGCCCCGCGAATTAACTCCACCGATCTTTTCTCGTCTATTTGGCTTCCAAAAGTGACCCAGGAACCAAGGGAGATCTCACTAATTTTTAAGCCTGATTTTCCCAATCTTCTATAATGCATTTTTTCGTCCTTTTAGCGGGTTATTTCAACGATCCCGCCGAGTGTATTTATGGATAACATCCATTCAGAACCAATGGTGAAGATCTGGAAATAGTCCAGATCCGTCGTTGAGTAAGTTTTTTGCCCATCGCTGGTATCGAACACAACTTCGAATTGTTCAGCGCGATCGCCTTCTCGTTGGTCTGTGGATAAGCTAATTATAGGCCAGGCAGGGTTTAGGTCATTTCCTTGCGAGGTCACTTTATCTGTCACGACCCATTCCTTTGATGTGTACGTACAATAATCATCATACACTTCATAAGTACATTCTTCAACGATTTCCGCGGCGCCATTTCCTTGATCTACTATTTTGGTGGCACAAACTTCCTTTGAATTGGCGGTGGGTTGATCTGAAGTTTCTCGAAATTTCAGGGCGCACTCCGCAATTACTCCTTCTGCCGGGATCAGATCTTTCCATTCCTGTTTTTTTACATCACGGAAGCTTTCGATCTCGATCGAGCGTGTCCAGCGGGCGGCTTCCACAACGCCAAGTACAGATGTCGATTTAAAAAATAATAGCCAAACCAAGGAACAAAGAAGTAAGACACCGGCAATGATAGGAAGCATCATCCAAGGGCGAAAACTGCTTTGGCTGCCATTCACTGGTAGAGATGCGCTTTGGTTCGGTTGATCCGTAATCGGAACTGGCGATTCAAGTTTTGTGCCGCATTTTGAGCAGACCTTTACGGCGTTTCCATTGACCGTTCCGCATGTTGGGCATGTCTTTGGAGCTAAAACTTTTCCCGCGATCCTCTTTGCGCCGCCAACAAGGTCACCACCACATTGTGAACAAGACGTTGCTTTTTGCGGATTTCTAGTTCCACAATAGGGGCAATGAATATCAGCTCCTTGTTTCACAGCATCCAACTCTTCTTGTTTAGAGATCACTTTCGCGTTGTCGTCGAGCGCAAAATCAATATCAGTAGGTTGCGGCGCGCCACAGTTCAAACAATTTTTATCAAGGCCTTTATTCTTCGTTTGACAATTAGGGCATTCCCAGGTTAATTCAACAAATCCGAGAGTTTTTTTCTTCATATTGACCTTTTATTTTGAGAAATTAAAAAATCTGGTGATGTATTGCATATTATTATCGCATACACCACCAGATTTTCAAAAAAATTCAGTTAATTGAAGTTGTTAAAGAGTATCCTTATTTAACAACGAGGATCAAAAACATTCTGCAAACGCGGGTATTGCCAGTGAGAACTGCCCATGTAGTGGAATAAACACCAGGACTTTTTGGAGCTTCCATATCAATGGTCATCCGTAATTTCTCGCCCTTACCGACATCGGCCGGTAAAGCATAGGCAGCGCTTTTTGTGTACATCGCTACCCCTGAATAATAGGCATAGCTGGATTCACTGGCGTGCCATACCGCATCGCCGGTGTTTTGTACAACCCAAGTCATATCAAAAGACTGTCTGGGTTTCATTTCAATATAATCTGCTGGTTGTTGGTTGATCCAGGTGCACGCGTAAGTTTCATCAGGGTGGAATTTGTCGGTGTTCACATCGATTGGAGTTCTAGGATGCTCTAATGTGTCAACAAATTCCCTTGCGCTCATTGCTTCGGGCTCACCATCGATCTTGGGCTGTTGTGCCAACGCAAAAGCAGAGGTTGTGGGCATTAAGGATACAAGCATAAACACCAACAAGATAATGCTTAGATTTTTTTGTGTAATTTTCATTTCAAACTCCTATCTGCTTTAAATATATCATAAAAAATAAAGCGGGTATCCTCTCAGAACAAGCCCATAGCCCTTGGTGGTTAGTCAGATCCAATGCCAAGAGGCTTCCATTTATTTTCGTCTTTAAGGCGGTGTTCTGAGCCACCACGATGGTGCAGATCATCGAAACCTTCTGGTTTGATGAAGAGCTGATCGCCATCTAACAAACCGGTTAGCCCTGTTTGGCCAACTTCTGGGCGTTTGCTTTGGCAAGCCTTACAGGTTTTTGCATCGTGGATCTTGTATTCGGTGGGTTCTTCGTAGGTGGTGATGTACCCTTCGTAGTTTCTCAGCAGGATCTTGTGGTCGGACATGCTGATCTGGTAATTGGGCTGCAACGGAATCTTGCCGCCGCCGCCAGGACCATCGACGATATATTGGGGAACCGCGTAACCGGAGGTGTGACCGCGCAGGCCTTCGATGATCTCGATGCCCTTGGCTACTGGTGTGCGGAAATGGCCAGCGCCTTCCACTAGGTCGCATTGGTAGAGGTAGTAGGGTCGTACTCTGGCGCGAACAAGCTTGTGAACCAGATCGCGCTGAATGTGAACACAATCATTAACGCCGGCTAATAACACCGATTGATTGCCCAGCTGAATGCCGGCGCGGGTTAGGCGATCGGTAGCTTGGGTGAGCTCCAAAGAGATTTCATTGGGATGGTTGACGTGGATGTTCATCCATAATGGGTGGAACTTGCTAAGCATATCGCAAAGTTCTTGAGTAATGCGTTGCGGCATAAACACGGGTACACGAGAACCAATACGGATGATCTCGATGTGCTGGATCTCGCGCAGACGGGTAAGTAATTCTTCAAGGATCTTGGGGGCAAGGACTAAGGGATCCCCGCCCGATAAAAGGACATCACGAATTTGGGGAGTGTTTTTGATGTACTCGATCTGAGCTTCAAATTCCGCGCGATTGAAGGTTTGTCCGGGATCGCCCACGATGCGTGAGCGGGTGCAGTATCGACAATAAGAAGCGCATTGAGTAGTAACCAACATTAAAACGCGGTCGGGGTAGCGATGGACCAAGCCCGGAACAGGCGAGTGACGGTCTTCGGCGAGAGAGTCTTCCATCATCGCGGTAAAAGCTTGAAGCTCTTCTGCCCTTGGGATGATCTGCTTTCTCACCGGGTCTTCCGCATCATCAGGATCGATCAACGAAATGTAGTACGGTGTAACATCAACTCTGAATAGTCCACTGCTGTTTAGTGCACGTCGTTCACTCTCAGTAAGTGGAAAGATCTTCTCGATCTCTTCCGCGCTATTGAGTCGATTACTTAACTGCCAACGCCAGTCATTCCATTTCTCGTCGGGGGTGTTCTCATAAATCTTAGCTCTTTTTGAAACAAAAGGTGCGACCATATGAACTCCTATCTATTAAATTAAATGAATACAGAAATTAAATCCGAAAGAGATGGAGAACAGGGGGGTCGTGGTCGGGTAAATACATTGGTTTGGTTGTAATTTTCGATTTCTTCTTATAATTAAACCTAAGATTACCAATTATATAATAAAAAAGGTGCGCATACTATGACCATCGAAGGAACTCATGGGTTATGGGCCGATCTTCATCAGCCAGATCTCCAACCAGAAAACTCAGATATTTCAGTCCTCGGAATTCCTTTCGATGGCCTAGCAAGTGCACGCCCGGGGGCTGCGGCAGCGCCAAAAACGATTCGCGCATGGTCACGCCACTTAACTCCCTTTAGCGAAGATCGAACCGACCTTCGCGAGATAACGATATGCGACCTTGGGGATGAAGTCATATCGAACCCGCCCATCGATTTTGAGCGCATTAAACAGAAGATAGCTGGTTTGCCGAATATCCTTATTGCGCTTGGCGGTGATCACTCTGTTTCAATTCCATTGCTGCAAGGGCTATTGTTGCGCCGGCCTAAAATGGGAGTGCTCTGGCTGGACGCCCACCCTGACCTTTGTGATTCGTTCGATGGGTCACGGCTATCACATGCCTGTGTGTTGAAGCGAGCGCTCGATGCTGGTTTAGATCCATCGAGGGTTTGTATGGTAGGGTTGCGATCCTGGGAAGAGCAAGAGATCGAGCTCATCGAGACCGGCAGATTGAATGTGTACACCGCGCAGCAAGTCTACGACGATGGAATTAAATCATTCCTGCCCGAGATCATCGCGAAATTATCTACTTGTGATGGGGTTTATGTATCTTGTGATATCGACGCTTTGGATCCTTCCATTGCTCCTGGAACTGGAATACCGGACCATGGGGGGTTGGGAATGCGGGATATATTAACTCTACTACGCTCCCTTCCAAAAAATATTGATCTCCTTGGTTTAGATGTGGTTGAGGTAGCGCCTCCTTTGGATCCAACGGATTCAACGGTGTTTGCGGCATTAAAGATCATTATGGAGTTTGTAGGGGTTGTTGCAAGGCGAAAAAAGTAAACAATAAAAATCGTAGAATGAGTTATAATTTACAGTTAAGTAAAAACTTAGTCGTGGTGTTGATGCTGAGTTTTTTTCTATTATTTCGTAGAAACACCTAGGATGGTTTCCTAAGATGGCATCATCAGTAAAAAAACCGCTTTCTTATTTATTTCATCCCAAATTGTTCGACGAATCATTTTTTGAATGGAAAAGGAATCATACAATGAATAAAAAACTGAGTTTTGTTCTTGCGAGTATCTTGGTCTTATCCTTGATCCTTGCTGGCTGCGCACCCGCGGCCCCTGTTACCGAAGTGGTTGAAGCAACAGCTATCCCCGCCACTGAAGCCCCAGCTCCCACTGAAGCACCTACAACTCGCCCCGCTCCCGCGAATGTCAATCTCATTCTCGCAACCACCACTTCCACCCAGGATTCTGGTTTATTGGATGTGTTGATTCCGATGTTTGAAGCGGAATACGGCTACGTGGTTCAAACAGTAGCGGTTGGTTCTGGCGCCGCCATCAAAATGGGGCAAGAAGGAAACGCTGACGTTCTGTTGGTTCACTCCCCCGCTGCCGAAAAGACCTTTATGGCGGATGGTTGGGGTAAAGACCGTTCTTTGATCATGCATAATGATTTTATTGTGGTTGGTCCCGAAGCTGATCCCGCTGGAATTAAAGGATTAACCGCAGCGGAAGCGTTTGCCAAGATCTTTGCCGCTGGCACTGAAAAACCCGAGAGCGTTGTCTTCGTAGCTCGAGCGGATGAATCTGGAACCAGCACCAAGGAATTAGGTATTTGGAAAAAAGCCGAACTTGATCCCGCTGGTTCAAAGCCAGCTTGGTATGTTGAGACTGGTCAGGGTATGGGTGCTTCATTAACCATCGCTTCTGAAAAAGGCGGCTACATCCTCGCGGATCGTGCCACTTACTTAGCAAACAAAGCAAACTTGAGCTTGGTAATTTTGAGCGAAGGCGATAACAGCCTTTTGAACATTTACCATGTGATGACAGTAGATACAGCCAAGTGGCCTAAGGTGAACTACCAAGGCGCTACTGATTTTATGAGCTTTATGCTTAGTGAAACCACTCAAGCCGAAATCGAAAAATTCGGTGTCGATAAGTACGGTCAGTCATTGTTTATCCCTGATGGGACAAAAACTGACGCTGACTACGGCTTGTAATAGTCGAATTTGGCCGAATGGGATATACTCCCATTCGGCCATTTTTTAGTATGTTACCTACCCTCTTTACTCTTTTCTCCGATCCTGAAATTTGGGCGATCACCAAATTATCCCTTTCAGTTTCCGGTATTTCCACGCTTATCAGTATACTTTTTGGCTTGCCTATAGGCACTTTTTTAGCCTTAAACCGATTTCCCGGTAGAGGTCTGCTATTAACGATCATCAATACGGGCATGGCTTTGCCGCCGGTCGTTGTTGGCTTAGCTGTGGCGATGAGTTTGTGGAGATCTGGTTTTTTGGGGGAATTGCGGTTGATCTATACCCCAAGCGCGATCATCATAGCGCAGACCATCATCTCAGCGCCTGTGGTTACAGGGCTTACTGTTACTGCCTTACAACAGATCGATCCAAGGCTTCGACAGCAATTGCTTGGGCTTGGGGCGTCTACCATTCAGATGGTAGCAACCTTGTGGTATCAGGCGCGTCTTTCGCTGTTGGCAGCGGTAATGGCGGGTTTTGGTTCGGTCATCTCAGAGGTGGGGGCTTCGATGATGGTGGGTGGCAATATCAAGGGGCAAACAAGAGTTCTTACAACAGCGATCGTATTAGAGTCCAATAAAGGTAATTTTGAACGAGCTATTATTCTTGGTATTTTTCTTCTTTTCATCACAATGCTGATCAACTATGCCTTGACCTGGAT
>CAIRYE010000186.1 GCA_903882765.1 uncultured Anaerolineae bacterium | reverse complement strand
TGAAGATCATCAGCGGACCTTTCCAAGGTTTTGAGGCGGTCTTTGATAGCAATATCACCGGCAAACAGCGCATGAAGGTTTTGATCAATATGCTCATCTCTCGAAAAATGAGCGTCGAGATCTCGGTTCATGATGTGGATGTGATCAAGTAATTGTCCAAAATTCGCGTTGTTGACCAAAACAGCGTGTCTTGGTTTTTATTAGCATATTAAAGGAAGGGAATCGTTGGATCAAGCAAAACCGGTAGCTAAACTGTTTTCGAACCATACTATTGATGATTTTGCGCGCCGAACGATGGATATCGTTTTGTCGTTGATCGCCATGATACTCCTATTTCCGGTTTTTTTGCTGGTTGCCATCATCGTCAGAAATACCAGCCCCGGCCCCATTCTTTACCGCGCCTCTCGCGCCGGTCGGTTTGGAAAAACGTTTAAGATCCTCAAATTCCGCACCATGTTCGAAACCCCGGAATCCTACAGCGGTCCCAAGGTGACGGGCAGAACAGACCCACGCATCACCCCCATTGGCAAATTCCTGCGGGAAACCAAGCTGAATGAGATCCCGCAGTTTTGGAACGTTTTGATCGGCGAGATGGCCTTGGTAGGTCCCCGCCCCGAAGATGTTGAGATCGTAGAAAGCTGGCCCGAAAAGGTGAAGGAACAGATCCTTTCTGTCCGGCCAGGCATTACCAGCCCCGCTTCCATCGTGTATCGCTGGGAAGAAGAATTGCTTCACTCTGACAATGTAATGGAGCAGTACCTTAACACCATCCTTCCTGACAAATTAAAGATCGACGCTATTTACACCCAACGTCGCAGTCTTTTTGTAGATCTCGATATTCTTTTTCTCACCGTGGCAGTGTTGTTCCCGATGTATAGCGACGTCACCTTAAATCGCTACCAATTTTATTGGGGGCCGATCTCACGCTTGATCGCCAAATACCTCAACTGGTTCGCCATCGATATGCTGGTCTCTATTACCGCCTTGCTTCTGGCTGGGTTTTTGTGGCGTTTAGAATACCCATTAGATATTGGGGTGGCCAAATTTTTTGTTATCGCTTTTTCTACCGGTCTCATTTTTAGTATTACCAACCACATGCTCGGTCTCCACAAAATTTCTTGGAACCACGCTTCTTATACCGAGATCTTCCCCCTGACCATATCGGTCGCTTTTTCTTACAGCGTCCTGCTTTTTATCGACCACGTCCTTACTGAAGGCAATATTCTTTACTCTTGGATGGCGTTTGAGCTGCCGGTCAATGTTTATATCAGATTGATCACTTTTGCCTGGTTCGGTTTTATCCTCACCCGTTACAACCACCGTATTTTTACCGGAGTTGCCTACCGTTTAGCCAAACTGGGCGGCGCGTCCAGCCTGCTGCGCGGCCGGGTATTGCTGGTTGGCGCCGGCCAAAACGCCAATTTCGCGGTGTGGTTGTTAAACAATCATTTTTATAAAAAGTTCAGCATCAGCGGGATGGTGGATGATGAACCCCGCAAAATGGGCATGAATTTTTATGGTGTGCCTGTCCTTGGCACCACCAATGACATCCCCACCTTAGTGAACAAGCTTGGTATCGATCTGATCGTCTTCACTATTAAACAGATCGAATCAGACGAACGAAAACGAATGCTTGAACTGTGTAACTCCACCGGCATCCCGGTCGTGCTCATCCCCGATATCCTTGATGAAGTAG
>CAIRYE010000185.1 GCA_903882765.1 uncultured Anaerolineae bacterium | reverse complement strand
CCGCCAAGTACCAAGAAAAGGAACAAGAAAGCAGCGGGAATGAAATTATGATAGCTCCTGCTTTTACCTATTTAATTTCAGGAAAGACCTGCAAAATTCAATTTTGGATGGACGCTGGTTCCGCTGGATGGTTTGAAAGGATCGATCAACCTCTTACCCACCCGTATGTTTTGTCGCGAAACTGGCCGCAAGGGAAAAAATGGACCGACTTAGATGAATACGAATCAAATATGGTAACGATGCACGATCTGTTGAATGGCCTGATACGAAAATGTTCGGGCAATATCTTTATTGGTTATTCTCAATACACGGATAGCGGCTACGAACAAAAAGGGCCATTAATTCAAGTTCTTCAAAAGCTGCTTTAAACAAAAAAATCCCCGCCATGAAGACGGGGACCTTTTTTGTAACGATTTAGAGACTGGCATTAATGGTGCTGAAAATATTTGCGATTGTTGGACCCAAGAGGGTCAAAGCAGCGATCACAACTACAGCAACTAAAACAAGAATTAATGCATACTCAACTAAACCTTGACCGCGTTCTTTCATATTGAACATAGAATTTTTCTCCTTTCTTTCTAAGATAAATACATTATATACAATCTTTTACTGAAAGGCAAATATACGAAAGTACTAATTTGTAAAATTAATAAAAATTTAATACTGCTAATGTAAACTAGGTTTTATAGAAATAGGAGAATTTTTATGAACTTACCAATTACAAATATTGTACCGATGGTTGTTGAATCATCTGGCCGGGGTGAGCGTGCGTACGACATTTATTCACTCCTGCTAAAAGAACGTATCATCTTTTTGGGAACCGGAATCGATGATCAGGTGGCAAATTCGATTGTTGCTCAATTATTATTCCTCAACCACGAAGACCCCGAAAAAGAGATCCAAATGTACATCAATTCCCCAGGCGGCGTGATCTATGCCGGATTGGCTATTTACGATACGATGCAAATGATCTCAAACCCAATTAGCACTGTTGCTGTGGGTGTTACCGCTTCGTTTGGCACCGTTCTACTTACCGCAGGCACCAAAGGTCGACGATTCGCGTTGCCAAATGCCACAATTCATATGCACCAACCTTTGGGCGGCGCTCAAGGGCAGGCGACTGATATTGAAATTCAAGCCAAGCAGATAATGCGGCTAAAAGCACTCTTGAACGGTGTTATGTCGAAACATACCGGACAACCGCTTGAAGTGATCGAACGCGATCTTGATCGAGATTACTATCTCGATGCTCAACAAGCTGTAAATTATGGCTTAGTCGATCAGGTATTACAGGTACCCACCAAGTAACATCAGCAATAACTTCAGAAAAGAGGATTTGGGCATTTCGCTCAAATCCTTTTTTTAAACCTACGATCAAAAATAAACAAAATCGAAAATTTATTTTTCTGAATATATGGTGGCGATCTCGTCGGAATAAACCGCGGTCCAGCCTTCTTGTTCTAACAGAGGTCCGATCAGGGTTTTTGAAGGCAAGATCGCCCATTGAATTTGGTATTGATCGATTATCTTTTGCCAACCCTCTTTCCCCATCAATACTTGCTCATATTGCCTCATCACTTTTTCGCCATAAACATCCGTTTGTGGATCAATGAATACGGTCTTTTCGGGCCATAAATGGTAGATCAGGTAACCGCCCCAATCGAAGTAATTAAATACATTACCTTCTTGAGGGTTCTGTTCCAACCATGCTACCGCGTCAATTGGGAAAAAGGTATGTGCGAACTTGTTATTTTCCCCGATCACTCCGCCAGCTAACAGCGACCCGATCAGTACAACCGTGCTCAGCGGCCAAAAAAAGGTTACCTTATTATCATCAAACTTGGCAAAGAGTTTCTCAAACCACAAGAAGATTTTGGAAACGGGACTTCCATCAAAGCCGGCAGCGAGAATTACTGGAACGATCACCCCATAAAGATGAATATTTCTTGCCGAAACCAACGTCATCATTGTTATCCCGGCTAACAAAAAGCCCAGCGCTGGTTCAATTGGGTTGCGGCGGATGCTCAATAGAAAGATGGACAAACCGATCATAAAAAGGAAAATGGCAAACTTAGGTTCTAAAAAATTGGGGGATTGGTACTCAAGGGTGTGGCTAACCATATAATCATTCCCAACATAGCCAAGGATCGTTTGCCATACCTGAATGCCAACAGGATTGATAAGTGAAGCAAAGAAGGTAATCACTGAGATCTTTAGGTAATCGATCATTGTAGAACGATCACTAGAATCCCCACCAAAGGTTTTTCTCCAAATTTCCCCCGCGATAAAGCTAACCAATACCAAAAAGGCGAAAACGAATTCGCCATGGGTGTTGACCCAAAGCAGCATCAAGGCGGGAAACCATAGGATGCTCCATTTTTTGTTGGTGGATCTGTCCAGGAATAGGCCTAACCAGATCGCGGTTAACATCATACTAAACAGATGCGGTCGTATGATCCAATGCAAGGAAGAAGCAAGGATTCCCAAAACGGTTAGGATAAATGAGAAAACTCGATTACACGATAACGAGACCGCGAGGGAATAAACGATGAAAAAAGTGGATGAAAGGAGAAGTGCTGAAAGGAAGACCAATCCATTAACCTTGCCAGCCGAGTAAACCAAAAAGAAGAGAACCCCAGCGAACCATTCATGCGGGGAAAAGGGTGTACCCGCAACTGTATGAGAAAAGACATCAATTGTTATCGGCTTTCCAGTCTCAATTACTAACCTTCCAATGGATAAATGCCGAAAAATATCGCCATCGATGTTGATCATCCGTTGCCCCAAAAGAATGACCGCAAAAAAAGTAATGAAAAAGAGCATATCCGGTAAACGCGGTACTGATATTCGAAAAAGCCCTGAACGAAAGAGAAAGGAGGTGAGCTTAGGTCCTTTTTTTATGTCTAAATTGTTTTGTGGGTTATCGATATGTGGGTTCATTTTTGTTGTATCTTATTGGTTAGTTATTATTTGTGGTTTTTATTGTATATAATACACTCTTAAATGATCAAACCATCCACTTTTTCTATTGTTGCTTACGACGCGTTCACCCAAAGTTGGGGAGTCGCGGTCGCGTCCAAATTTCCTGCTGTTGGCGCTGTGGTTCCATGGGCAAAAGCCGGCGCGGGGGCCATAGCCACCCAAGCTTTCGCCAACACCTCTTTTGGTCCTATCGGATTAACGCATTTAGCCAATGGACAATCAGCTAAACAAACCTTCAAATTGCTTCGGGAATCAGATCCTGATTTTGAATCTCGCCAAATTGGAATCGTAGATAAAAATGGGGATAGTTTTTCCTTTACAGGGAAAAAATGCTACGATTTTGCAGGCGGAATAAGCAAACCGGGTTATGCGATCCAAGGCAATATCCTTGCCGGGGAAGTTGTGATCAACGCCATTGAATCAGCCTATATTCGATCCTCTGGTCCGCTTGTAGACCGTTTGGTAGCCGCGCTAAAAGCCGGCGATGACGAGGGTGGCGATAAAAGGGGAAAACAAAGCGCCGCGGTGTATGTTGTCAAAGAAAACGGCGGTTACGCCAGT
>CAIRYE010000184.1 GCA_903882765.1 uncultured Anaerolineae bacterium | reverse complement strand
CGTTCCTTCAGGCTTAATTCAACTCATCAAGCACGGTTTTAATACCGGACGTGACCACGCGGGGGCTAACATCGATCAGCCCACTAATTTTTTCGCCGGCGCGGCGCTCAACTTAAACCCAAAAGACCCACAAACCGAGATCAAGAATCTAAAACGAAAACTTGCCGCTGGGGCGGATTTCTTCCTTACGCAACCGATCTTTGACCCGGCGCAAGCCCGGCAATTGATCGAGCGTTACGAAGTGGAAAATGGGCCGGTTGGTAAGCCGATCTTAGTAGGGATCATGCCTTTATTCAGCGAGCGACACGTTAATTTTCTACATAATGAAGTGCCGGGCATTACCATTCCGCAGCCTATTCGCGATCGAATGAGCCAAGCCGGTGAAAATGGCGTAAAAACCGGCATACAGGTCGCCAAACAATTAACAGATGAGATCAGAACCTTCGCCCAAGGCGTCTACATTATGCCGCAATTTGACCGCTACGATGTTGCCGCTGAGATCGTAGAAAACATACGTTCGGCTGATTGAAACGAGGAAGTATGACAATTGCCAACCAATTGCTAGTAATCGATATCGGTAATACCAACCTAACCATCGGTTTATATAAAACAGATGAATTGCTGTGGCATTGGCGCCTCGCGACCGACCACAAAAAGATGCAGGATGAATATGGCCTGCAATTATTGGGCTTACTGCAACACGCTGGGGTTCCAAAAATCCAACTTAAAGGGATCGCGATCTCCTCGGTCGTTCCCCAACTCACCGGCAAAGTTCGGTCTGCCAGCGTGCAGTACCTTGGTATCGAGCCAGTCATCGTTGATTCAGGGATCAAGACCGGTATACGTATTCTGTATGACGACCCTAAAGCTGTTGGCGCTGACCGGATCTGCGACGCGGTGGCAGTGAAAAAATTGTACGGCGGTCCCGCCTGCGTGATCGATTTTGGCACGGCGACCACCTTTAACGCTATCAACGCTGATGGCGAATATTTGGGCGGCGCAATCACCGCGGGGGTTAATTTAGCTGCCGAAGCGCTTTATACCTACGCGGCAAAACTCCCTAAGATCGATATCCAACAACCCCCCAATGTCATTGGCAGGAATACCGTTCATGCTATGCAATCGGGTTTGTTGTTTGGGTATGTCAGTATGGTTGAGGGGATGGTGGATCGATTCAAAAAGGAACTTGGAACCGACACCAAAGTGATAGCGACCGGCGGTTTAGCCGAACTGATAAGCCAGCAAACCGATGTGATCACCCACTTTTCGCCATGGCTCACCTTGGATGGATTGAGAATGATCTGGGAAATGAACCAACCTAAAGCATAAGCATTTAACCCCAAATTCCCTTCGTAATGCTCGTCAGGTATAATCAAGCCCGTGAAAAAGATATCTGTAATCCTTCTCTGTGTCTTCTTAATCTCTTCGTGCGCTTCGTTTCCTGGCAGCGCTCTTTTGGCAACCCCAACAGAAACCGCTACGCTTGTTCCCCCAACCGAAACCCCCATTCCGTTCGCGATCAGCGTCAATGGGCTTACCATCACCAAGGGTGAATATTCTGGTGAGATCGAACGCTTTCAAGCCAGCCAAACAAAATTAGGCGGCAGCAAAACCGCTGAAGAAGTCGCGAAGCTGGTTCAAGAAGAACTGGTATCTCAACTGTTGCTGGCACAAGGCGCAAGTGAAGCCGGCTTTGTCCTCACTGACGCTGACCTGCAAAAGAAGATCGATGCCCTAACCGCTGAACTTGGCTCGAAAGAAAAAGTAGAGGAATGGATCACCAACAATTTCTACACCGATGAGACCTTTCGAGAAGCCCTGCGGCGGAATACCGCGGTTGCCTGGATGCGAAATTCGATAGCCTCACAAACCCCCATAACCGCCGAACAAGTTCACATTCGCCAGTTATTGCTATACGATGAGCCGACTGCTCAATATTACCTGAGCCAATTGCAAGCCGGCATAGACTTTGATGTCCTTGCCACCCAAATTGAACCCGTTACACGCGGCGATATCGGCTGGTTCCCTAAAGGGTATATTCCGGACCCGGTCGTTGAAGAAGCAGCCTTTGGTCTCGAGGTCGGGCAAACCAGCCCAATTATCACGGGCAACTCAGGGTTCTACATCCTCAAGTGCTTGGATAAACAGCCCACACGGGAATTATCCCCCGACGCGCTCTCAGTGATGCAAAAACTCGCCATTGCTGATTGGATCAATACCCAAAGATCAGCGGCGAATATCCAGATAAATCCATAAAAAAACGAGGCCGACGGCCTCGTTTTTGCATATTACACTTCAATATTCCAATGTGAGTATTTTGGAACTCTGCCGTGAACTACTTCATTAAACAAATGTTTTAGTTTTGCTGTGATCGGACCCATAGCACCTGTACCAACGATACGATAATCTATTCTGGTAACGGTTTCCACTTGCGCGGCAGTTCCGGTAAGGAATAGTTCATCGCTCAACATGGCCTCGGTTCGATCAACCGAACGCTCGGTGACCTTGATGCCCAATTCTTCGCGGGCTAATTCGATGATCGTTTTACGGGTAATGCCTTCCAAAATATTTTCATAAACAGGTGGGGTGATCAGTTCGCCATCACGGACGATGAAAACATTCATCGCGGTGCCTTCCGATACGTGCCCATTTTGATCTAACACCAGCGCTTCGTCGAAGCCGGCGCGAATGGCGTCTGTTTTTATCAAGGCGGAATTGGCGTAAGCGCCGCTGATCTTACCGCGGGCTGGGATAACATTATCATCAATACGCCGCCAAGAAGAGATAGTGACGTGGGCGGAATCTTCATTTTTACCATAATGACCAAAGGGAATAGCAAAGATAGAAACTTCATCGCGCAGGTCGTGCAAGCGAACACCAATACCAGGATCCGCCTTGTAACAAAGTGGGCGAACATATACATCAGTTCCGAAGTTTTCTTTTTGCAATAACTCGATGGTCAGCGCTGTGAGTGTGTCTGGCGTGTGAGGTAATTCCATCGCCAAGATCTTGGCAGCGGAAAGAAATCGTTTGTAATGATCCTTTGGACGGAAAAGGAACAACTTCTTCAGGTCATCGTTCCAATATCCACGAATACCCGCAAACGCGGCGGTTCCATAATTCAAACCATGAGCAGCGATACTGATCTTGGCATCTCCAAATGGAACAATTTTTCCCTCAAAATAAGCAAACTTACTATCACTCATAGCTTCTTCTCCAACGTAAATTATTTTGAAATTCTGGTTACTTTAGTTCAGCCCTTGTGCGAACATTAAAAATATCATTTGCGGCAAATAATTTCTTTAATGGTTGTGCTTCTAATGCCATGATCCTACCATTTACAAAATAATCAAAATCAAAATCGGTCATCTCACCGGCGGATTTACCGGGGATGGGTAGTAAACGCGCTGTGAGGGGTTTGTTCAACCGCAGCGACAATGCCGCGATATCTAACAAAACCGCCGCGATCTGGTCAGGCGATACATCACCAGGCAATGGCACAGTATCCAACCCACTTCCACAAACCGCGGAATACACCAACAGGTCTTTTACTGTTAGTACGCCATCAGTTGTATTTTTTGCCAGCGTAGTATCTTCCAAAACAGGGAACATTAACCCAGTAAAGCCTACTCGCGGGATCTCGCACTGATCTAGGGTGCTCGCTAAAAACGCCGCGGCTGCCAAGGATCCGTGCATGCCTACCATTGGTACGCCCATTTTTTCCATGGCAGTTCCAATAGAAACAGAGTCTTCGGGAAAAGGAGCCAAGGAGAAATCGATCCCGCCGAAGCGGATGTTAAATCGATATTTCAAGATATCGGCGGCAGCAGTAAGTTTGAGGCTGACAGCTTCGATCTCGGAGATCAATTTTTGTTGGCCATCGTTCAGGTCTTTGGCATTATCAAAAGCGGAAACAGCCAAATCCGCTGCTTCAACCGCGATCGCGAACGTAGGGGAATCAGAATTATGGTAAGCCGCCGGAAAGAAGGGGGAACCAGCCGGAACATTGGCAAGTGCGGTAAAACGCAGGTTGGCAAACCCATCTTTTCCGATCTTCGAGTTATCTATGATCATTTTGGCGGTAGAGCGGGCGTAACGCAGGCTAATTCCATCCTGCTTATTGGCGATCACTCCAGAAAAAAAGATGTTCTTGGAAACGGAAAGCGCATCGGTGATCAATTCATACGATTCAGGAACGTCGTACATCGCTGGCCCCAATGCCGCGTAATCGATGCCATGGGTGGCTAACATACCGTCCAGCTTTTGGGCAAAGCGAGGCAACAAACCGATCAGGTCCGTTCCTAATATGGATGGAAAGGGGGTGCTGGCAATTCGGGTTGTTTGAACCTCGAAGCCGGCTTTTTCGAATTCATTT
>CAIRYE010000183.1 GCA_903882765.1 uncultured Anaerolineae bacterium | reverse complement strand
ACCAGATCCTCTTCTTTGATCTGGCTGGGGTCCCATCCATCCAGGTTAGCGTAAGTGACAAAGAAGGAGTACACATTCCACAGCGGCAGGGTGAAATTGCGCAAGGCTTCGCCCACCAAGTCCACCGAGAAGCGGCGCTCGTTTCCGGGCGGGGTAGCGGTGTACAGGTACCAGCGCAAAGCGTCGGCACCATGCACGTTCAACACTTCCCAAGGCTGAACAATATTGCCCAGAGATTTGCTCATCTTCCGGCCGTCAGCATCCTGAATGTGCCCAGGGCTCACTACGTTCTTAAAGGCCACTTTATTAAACAGCAAGGTACTTATCGCGTGCAGTGAGTAGAACCATCCACGGGTCTGGTCCACCGCTTCACTAATGTAATCGGCGGGGTATTGCTTATCAAACATTTCCTTGTTTTCAAACGGGTAATGCCACTGCGCGTAAGGCATCGAGCCGCTATCAAACCAAACGTCGATCAGCTCCGGAACACGCTGCATCGGCGCGCCGCACTTTTGGCAAGGAAAGTGCACATCGTCCACATAGGGGCGGTGCAGATCTTGCTCGCTCAGGTCGCTGCCGGCGAGTTTTCCCAATTCTTCCACCGAACCAACGCAATGCTGATGGTTGCAGCTCTTACATATCCACACCGGCAAGGGGGTTCCCCAATACCGTTCGCGCGAGAGCGCCCAGTCGATGTTGTTTTCCAGCCAGTTGCCAAAGCGGCCATCTCGCAGATGGTCGGGCACCCAGTTGATGGTTTTGTTAAGCGCCACCAATTGGTCTTTGTATTTGCTCGTACGAATGTACCAAGCCTCACGGGCATAGTACAGCAAAGGGGTATGGCAGCGCCAGCAGAAGGGGTAGGTGTGTTGGTACCCTTCGGCACGGAACAGCAATCCGCGATTATTCAGATCAGTTTTGATATCTTCATCGGCGTTCTTCACAAACACGCCGCGCCAAGGGGTCACTTCGTTGATGAAGGTGCCATCAGGCGCTACCGTCATCAATACCGGCAGGTTGTTTTCTTGGGCAACGCGCATATCATCCGCGCCGAAAGCGGGGGCGATGTGAACCAAGCCAGAGCCGTCTTCAATGGTGACGAAATCGCCCATGATGACGTAATGAGCGGGTTTATCAGGAGGCAGGAAGGTGAACAGTGGTTTGTACTTTACACCTTTAAGTTTCTTTCCCTTAAAGGTATCCACCACCTTAACATCTTCATCCTTAAATACTTTTTGGATCAAGTTCTTCGCCAAGATCAACTTTTCCGTACCGCCCTCAGCGAGAGCACGTTCCACCTTTACATAATCCACATCCTCGCCAGCGGCAACGGCAACGTTGGCGGGCAAGGTCCATGGGGTGGTCGTCCACACCAACAAGCTAGTGCCAGGCTCATCGATCAACGGCAAGCGGAAGAAAACCGATGGGTCCACCACGTCTTCGTATCCCTGAGACACCTCATGATCCGATAGCGGCGTTCCGCAGCGTGGGCAGTAGGGCACAACCTTAAAACCTTGGTACAACAGGTCCTTATCCCAAAATTGGCGCAAGATCCACCAAACGCTCTCGATGTACTCGTTGGCGTAGGTGATGTAGGCGGTCTTGTAATCGGCCCAATAGGCGATACGGTCGGAGAGCCGTTCCCAATCCTGAATGTAATCAAAAGCGGATTTGCGGCATTCCTCATTGAATTTGGCGATGCCGTATTCCTCGATCTGCTGTTTATTCTTAAAGCCATGACGCTTCTCGATCTCGATCTCAACCGGCAGGCCATGGGTATCCCAACCACCTCGCCGGCTCACATGGCAGCCTTGCATGGTGCGGTAGCGTGGGAACATGTCTTTGAAAGCGCGCGCCAACACATGATGCACGCCGGGCTTCCCGTTCGCGGTAGGCGGCCCTTCGTAGAACACCCATTCCGGACCATCTTCCCGTTGGGTCAAGGTCTTTTCAAAGATCTTCTCTCTCTTCCAAGCTTTCAGCAAGGCTTCTTCCATGCCGGCAACATCGAGCTTGGGCGAAACGGATTTAAATGTCATTCTTCCTCCAAAATAAAAAAACTCTCGTCCACATTACTGGGACGAGAGCCTAAATTCACTCACGCGGTACCACCCGGTTTCCTGCCATAGGCAGGCTCTTTTTGAACACGCTAAGATGTTCTCGTTGTTGTAACGGCAACGACCCCGTCTCGCTTACTTGCCCGCGCTAGCGGGGTTCAGCTCAATGCTCCGGAAGGATCTTCCCGCAAGTCTGCTGATTCGGCTCACATCGATCCCGAACTTGCTGACAGTGACCATACGGTACTCGTTTCCATCAATGCTAATGATGAATGCATTATACTCAAATCGGCGGTAGGTGACAATACAAAAAACACCAAAGCACAACATTACAAGAACTTTACCGATCGCTATTGTTGAATAAAATCTCCATCCCAATCACCCACAAGATCCCCTAAACCCACCCGAAGCAAAGCCTCGCGTACGTTCTTGTCGCTGACCAGCACGTTGGCTACATCCCAGCCACCCAAACCCCCGCCCGAGGCAAAGCCTCGCGTAGGTGCTTGTCGCTGACAAGCACGTTGGCGCAAGCCAACCCGCTCTT
>CAIRYE010000182.1 GCA_903882765.1 uncultured Anaerolineae bacterium | reverse complement strand
TCAGCTGGGTGCGGTAGACCATGCCTGGCAGGTTGCCCATAAGGCGGGTAAGTTTTGTTTCACTTTCAACCAAGGCTAGCTCGGCTAATTTTTCTTTGGTTACATCATAAATGGCGCCCTGCCAAAATTCCGGTTTGCCATCATCGCCATTAATGATCTGGAAGGTATCGCGCACCCAAATGGTGCGGCCATCCTTGGTGATGATGCGGAAATCGATTCGAATCGGAGCGCCCACCTCCATATCTTCTTCGGTGATGCTGGATACGCCATCACAATCATCGGGATGCATTACTACTTTCCATAAATTGTCGCTGGCCAACCACTCATCTTGGGTGTAGCCGGTTAGTTGATAAATTTGTGGGCTGATGTAGATGAGTTTGCCGCTGCCATAGGCTTTTTCGGTGTAAAAAATGGAAGGGGTTCTTTCAACCAGCCCGCGCAGCATATTTTCTTTGTTCTGGATCTCTTTTTGGCTTTCTACCAAGGTGGTTACGTTTTTGATAGAGACCATCACGCGGCGCAGGTCTTTTTCGTGGCCTTTTACGACCTTTAGCTCAACAATGTGAAATCCGCCACGAAAATCTTCCCCCGAAATGGAAAAATCGGTTTCGCCATTGGCTAAC
Source organism: uncultured Anaerolineae bacterium (assembly GCA_903882765.1). Taxonomy (GTDB): domain Bacteria; phylum Chloroflexota; class Anaerolineae; order Anaerolineales; family Villigracilaceae; genus UBA5195. Next base: position 1,300 of record CAIRYE010000182.1, on the reverse strand, counting down.
CGGGCGTACTCCTCAATAAATTCCCGTATCGTGCCATCCGAGCGGATGACCTTATCTAAACGAAAAATATCGTGGGTTGTGGAGGTATCGGTGTATTGTAACGCCGCCTGGTTAGCAGCCACGATGACGGTGGAATTGGTGACCTTGATCACTTCCTGGGTGTGCGACGAAAAATACTCGTTAAAATCGGTGACGCCTTTTCCGCGCAACCGGTCAATTTCTTCTTTTAGGAAGGAAAAATCCTCTAGGAAGACCGGCTCGGGCAGCTGGTTAAAGATGCTCTCGAAATCTGTGGTGGAGAAATTCAATTCGCGATCGGCGATGCGCTCCCATTCCAAAGTGCGATGCACAACTTCGGCAAGGCGCTCTATTTGGGCGGAGGTGAAAACGCCGACATACCCCAAGCGAATGATCTCGACCATGCGGGATTCGGTGAGTTCATCGGACATAACAAAAAATGGGATGTTAGGAACCTCTTTGCGCAAGGTGTTAACAAAGTGGTTGTAATAGGTGAGATTAAAATCGAAATTGAAGAGGATGAAATCGACTTTGCCGCGAAGCAATTCCGGGTTGAGATGCAGGGAGAAGGTGGGTTCGCGTTGCAGGATGATATTCACCAACGCAAGAGGCTTTACCAGCGTGTTGGCAAAGCTTAGGTTGTCTGAAATTAAGATCCCGCGAATATTTTTTTTCATTATTTTTTGTTAGTTCTGTTTGTCCGGTCTCTCTAATCAAAATCTCAAAGAGAGGGGTGTTTTTTTCCCATGATTCCTTAGCGTTAATTATAATATTAAACTAACCCAAAGCGATGTCTGTCAGCTTAAATTACGGTAACAAAAACGGGGAGCCGCGTTGGGCTCCCCGTTTGGATTGAACTGGTTAGATATTGATGCTTTTGCTCTCGCCGGTGGGCAAGAATCGTTTGAGCGCGCCGGCAAGTTTTGCCATTGGCATGGTTTGCAGCCATACGCGACCGGGACCAGTGAGGTGGGCAAGGAACAAACCTTCGCCGCCGAAGAGCATATTTTTTATCCCCTTCACCATTTGGATATCGTAGGAGACGGTTGGCTCGAACATTGCCAAACTGCCGGTATCTACCAATAGTTTTTCGCCTTGGGCTAGTGTGTATTCCACTACCTCGCCATCAAGGCTGGTGAAGACGGTGCCGGGGCCATCGAACTTTTGTAGTAAAAAGCCTTCGCCACCGAAGAGGCCTGTTCCCAGTTTGCGCTGGAAGGCGACACTCATCTTGATACTTTTATCCGCTACTAACATTGCGTCCTTTTGGGCAATGATGCTT
>CAIRYE010000181.1 GCA_903882765.1 uncultured Anaerolineae bacterium | reverse complement strand
TCGCCATCCATTACGAACCATACTGGGGTCTTCATAGCCACTCCAGTTTTTCGTAAGGTTTCTAAATTGATGTAGGTATGCTGATCTAGGTTATTTTGCATCGGAATCGCTCCTGAAAGGTTGTTTGACAGTTTGTAAGGTTGGATTGTAGTGTGTACACTCCCATTTTGGTGGAATTACGCGATGGGTTATAACAAAACATTAACACAACCAACGCTTTGGTATCCTTCCACCCGAGAACAGGTACCTCGATCGCCCCACTAGCAAAGGAAACTAGCTCAGGAAGGCCGCAAAGTTGGTTTCCGCCCTATGTTTTACCTTCGTCGCCACCATGCAACCAGGATCGCTAGGGTTCCTGCTCCTCCCCATGGTCTAGGACCGGTCGAATACCGGTCGCGTCCCGCGGGGCACCGATCACTTTTTTCTCTTCCATCGTCTCCACCAGTCGTGAAGCGCGGGTGTAGCCGATGCGGAATTTGCGTTGCAGCATGGAGACAGATGCTTTGTTCTCGCGGCGCACAAATTCGATCGCGTCTGGCAGCAGTACATCCTCGTTGTTGGGGCCGGCGGTAATATCTTCAGCGAAGAAGGTAGTTTGTTTTAGCGGTAGGTCATCGCCCACGGCATCTACCCGCTCGCTGGGCTGTTCAAGGTTCGCGTCCGGTGATTGGTTGGCCCAAAACTCCACCAGGTTGCGCAGCTCGGCATCCGAAACATAAACGCCCTGCAGCCGCACCGGCTCCGCCGCCGATGGATCCATATAAAGCATATCGCCCTTGCCCAGCAGGCGTTCGGCGCCTGGCTTATCCAAAATAACGCGGCTATCCACATTTGAGGAGACAGCGAAGGCGATGCGTGCCGGGATGTTGGACTTGATCAACCCGGTCATCACGTTCACTGAAGGGCGCTGTGTTGCCAGCACTAAATGGATGCCGGTTGCCCGCGCCAGCTGCGCCAGGCGGGTTATGGTGTGCTCGGTTTCTTCCGGCGCTACCATCATCAGGTCAGCTAGCTCATCCACCACCACCACAATGTATGGAATTTTTTTGATGCCTTGCGCCAGCATCTTTTTGTTGTAATCATCAATATTTCGCGCGCCAACGGAGGAGAAGGTTTTGTAGCGCTTATCCATCTCGCGGCTCATCCACTGCAGCGCCCCCAAAACACGGTCGGTTTCCACGATCACGTTGGAGAGCAGGTGAGGGATGCCGTTATAGCCGGTCAGTTCCACTCGCTTGGGGTCCACCAGTATCAGGCGTAGTTCATCGGGGCTATTGTTCAGCAGCAAGCACGAGAGCATAGCGTTGACGCACACCGATTTACCCGAGCCAGTGGTGCCGGCGATCAGCAAGTGCGGCATACCAGCCAGATCCACGATCACCGATTTACCAGATACATCCCGCCCCAGCGCGAAGCTGAGCGGCTTTTTCTTCTTCTGATACTCTTCCGATTCGACGATCTCGCGCAAGGTCACCATCATCATTTCGGCGTTCGGCACTTCGATGCCAACAAAGTTATGGCCCGGTACTGGTGCCTGAATACGGATGCGCTGCGCCGCTAACGCCAATGCTAGGTCATCCGCCAGCGAAGCAATTTTGTTCACACGTACTTTCATCCGTCCGCCGCGTGATTCGATGAACAAAGGTTCCACGCCAAATTGCGTAACGGTGGGGCCTCGGCTCACATCCACAACCTTGCATGGGGTACCCAAGGATCTCAAGGTGCTTTCCAGAATGTTGATACGTTCCTGAATGGTTTCATCATCGAGTTGGGAGGGGTTACCCAGCTCAAGTAAGTTTTTTGCCAGCGGAAATTTCCATACAACCTTATTCTGTTCCAGCCGAACCGGTCGGCCAGGTTCGCGAGTTGTCCCCACGATCGGGGTCTCGACATCACCAAGGCTATGCTCTTCGATCGGCCTAAAGCCGTCTTCGATCGGCAATTCATCATCGGGCTGCCATTGTGGGCTGTTCTTACCGCGTTGTTCGGCAAACCAGCCGGTTATAGCGCTAATAGCGTCTTCTACTAGGAACAAAACACCACCCAACAAACCGGATAGCGAAACATCGAACGATAAGGTAAGCACTACCAACAGCCAGGCGATCAGCGCGATCCACATCCCCGCGTTCCCCAATAAATTCCGCAGCGAATCTGTCATCCCGCCGCCCAAGGTTCCGCCATGGCCAGTGAAGATGTTTAGGATGATCAACAAATAGAGAAAGGTGATGGTATACCCCAAGGCGCGCTTGAAGGTGAAGGCCGGAATATTTTCGATCTTGCGCAACACCAGCCAGCCCCCAACCCAAATGAACGCTAAAGGCAGCAAATAAATGCCATAGCCTACAAAACCATCAAACACCTTATACACCGATTCGGTGAAGGGGCTGCGGCTGATCGAGAAGATGATAAGCCCAAGGAAAAGACCAAAGAGCGCTAAGGCTAACCCCAACAGATCTAATTGGCGTTCGGTTGAGATCTTAAAAGCAGGTAGTCCAAAACCACCTCGCTTCCGCCGCGAACCTGAACGGCTCGTTTTGGCTCGCGTGGGTTTATCAGCCTTTACACTTCCTTTTTTCACAGTTTTTTTGGTGCCAAGCAGCGAGGTTTTCGCTGAAAGTTGTTTTAGTGGGGGTGTTTTTGTTTTATCAGGCATTCGTTGACCCTATATTTATCCTTTTCTGATTATAGCATACGGCCTTTTTGCGCCAAATGGCATAATGGTTTCGTTTCAAATGCACACCCAATTGATTGACTTAACTTGTTATAACAATATAATAAATTTATGAATTCAAGAAGGTCTGATTCGTTTTTAGCCCCAACGTACATCAAGATCAAAAACAATATTCAGCATCTTATCACCAGCGGCAAGTATCAGCCAGGTGATAAATTACCTTCTGAGGCGGAACTTAGTACCGCCTTTAAGGTAAGCCGCATCACCATTCGGTTAGCGCTTAAAGAATTGTTGAACCAAGGCGCTATCTATTCCAAACAGGGAAAAGGCTCTTTCGTCTCCCTGCCCACCATGAGCAATATTTCCGGCTTTCGAAGTTTTTCTGAAGATACTCGCAGCAAAGGGCTGGAACCTTCCTCGATCATTCTGCAAACCGAGTCCATCCTTGCGGATGAGCACATCGCCAGCCACCTCAAGATCAATGCCAATGACCCCATCTTCGTTCTAAAAAGAATTCGCTTATCTAACAACACCCCGGTAGTAGTGGAAATAGCCCACATTCCACTCACCTCCTTCCCCAATTTCGGCGATCACGAGATTTCCAATTCCATCTTCCAGATCTTTCGGGGAGTCTACGGGGTAACCCCCGCCTGGACAGATAACCAGATACAGGCAATTCCCGCCTCCGATGAGATCGCCAGCCATTTACAGATCCACCTGAACGACCCGGTACTAAAGATCACCTGCACCGATTACACCGATTCATTCATGGTCATAGAGTATGTTGTTTCCTATTATTGTGGAAACTCCTATACTTTTTCAACTGGACGACAGTCCATAATTTAATTCCTTTTAGGAGGTAAGATGTCCAAGTTTTTCCGTTTCACCATGCTCGTCGTGATCTTCGCGATGGTGCTTTCCGCATGCGCTCCCAAGGCTGATACCGGCCCCAAGACCGTAAAAGTGCTCGCTATGCAGCAAGCCGGCGCCACACCCGAAGAGATGAACGCCATCGTCGCCAAGTTTAACGAAGCCAACCCCACCACCAAGGTTGAGATCGAATATGTAGCGTATGATGCCCTGCATGATAAGATCACAACCGCCATGGCCGCCAACCCACCCACCTACGATGTCGTTTTGGTGGATGATATTTGGTACGCCGAGTTCGCCAAAAATGGCTATCTGTGGGATGTGACTGACCAGATCGATGCCAAGACCAAGAGCGATGTCTTCGCCTCCGCCTGGGATATCACAACCGTCAACGGCAAAGCCTATGGTATGCCCTGGTTGTTAGATGAGAAGTACTTCTTCTACAACGAAGCCATGCTCAAAGAAGCCGGCATCGCCGCTCCTCCCACCACCTGGGAAGAGTTGATGGCTCAGTCCGCTATCCTTAAAGAAAAAGGCATCGTGGAATACCCCATCGTTTGGTCTTGGGCTCAGGCCGAAGCCGCCATTTGTGATTTCGTCGTGCTGCTTTACGGCAACGGCGGCTCCTTCATGGATGCCTCTGGCGCTCCCGCTTTCAACAGCCCCGAAGGTGTAGCCACCCTGCAATGGATGGTCGATAGCATCGACGCTGGCATCACCAACCCCGCCTCCGTCACCTACCTCGAAGAAGACGTTCGCAACACCTTCTCACAGGGCAAGGCCGCTTTCGCTCTCAACTGGCTCTATATGTACGATCTAGCCGCCGTAAACAAGGATGAATCCACCATCGTTGGCAATGTCAAGATGTCCCTCATCCCCGCTTTCGAAGGCAACGCCGCAGCCAGCTCCAGCATCAACGGCTCCATGGGTTTCTCCGTCATCGAAAAATCCCCCAACAAAGAAGCCGCTTGGGAATATGTTAAGTTCCTCACCAGCGAAGCCATTCAACAGGAATATTCCGCTCACCTTCTGCCCATCTACCAAACCAACTACTCCGGTGATGGCTTAGCTAAACTGACCGCCCTGAACGAATCCAATCCTGTTACCGTTCCCGCGTTCAACGCTCAGTTCCCCTTCTCCCATGTTCGCCCCAAGGTTCCTTATTACTCTGAAGGCTCTGTTGCCTTACAGTTAGCGATCCAGGAAGCCCTTACCAAGGCAAAAACTCCACAGCAAGCATTGGATGACGCCGCCGCTAAATGGGTTGAATTAGGCAAGTAAAAGATACCGTTGAAAATGGGTTGGGCTATTTATTACGCCCAACCCATTTTTTGGAGAACGATAGTGAAGTTTTCTAAAAAGTCCTTAAGCCAACAAACGGAAAGTGAAGGAATGACCTTCCTGTACCCAGCCCTGCTGGTCATTTTCGTTATCACCGCGTTACCCGTCATTTTTACCTTCGTCCTTAGTTTCGCAGATGTTCAGATCTTCGACCCCATTCCACGGCATTTCGTTTGGTTTGATAATTACCTGAAGTTCATCAATGACCAAACTTTTTGGCAATCCATTTGGAGAACGGCCTACTTTACCTTTGTTTCTGTGGGCCTTGAGCTAGTATTGGGATTGGCGATCGCCTCGCTGATCAACGCCAAACCATTCGGCTGGCAGTTCATCCGCGCCAGTCTCATCATTCCTTGGGCAATTCCAACCATTGTCAACGGCGCTATTTGGCGGTGGATCTACAACGCCGATTATGGCGCGTTGAACGCGTTGTTGTATTCTCTTGGGTTGATCGATAAATATCAGGTATGGCTCAGTAATTCCTTTGTTTCGCTCAACCTGGTCATTCTCGCCGATGTCTGGCACAGCGTGCCCTTCATCGCGCTCATTCTTCAAGCAGCCCTTTCCACCATCCCGGTGGAGGTTGAAGAAGCCAGCATGGTAGATGGCGCCAACGTATGGCAGCGTTTCTTTCGCATTCGCCTACCTCTTTTGCGGCCAGCCATTTTGGTTGCCCTAGTGGTGCGAACCGTAGAAGCCTTCCGCGTATTCGATATTATTTATGTCATCACCCAAGGCGGCCCCGCCTTCGGAACGGTCACCATTTCCTATCTAACTTACCTTGAATCCTTCAAGTACGGCCGGCTTGGTTCCGGTTCCGCGCTTTCCTTCCTCATCTCTGCCTTCACTCTAGTGATGGCGCTGGTGTACATACGCATTTTATACAAACCGGAGACCGTTGAATGAGACCAAATAAGAAAATCCTTCAGGGTCTTTGGTACCTGCTGCTCACCATTCCTGTGTTGCTCTTTATTTACGCGCCGGTTGCCTGGTTAGTGGCTTCTTCCGTTTCCACCCGCGCTGACCTGTTGGCAATGCCCCCGCACCTTTTTCCGGCACAACCCAGTTTCGAAAATTACTTGAACATCATCCTGCCCGGCAAAGCCATCTCGGATGTAACGCAGATCTTTAAAGTTGCCTTGCTCAATTCCTTCATCGTCGCGGTGAGTACCACCGTCATCTGCTTGGTCATAGCCGCTTTTGGGGGCTACGCCCTTGCCCGTATGAAGCTGCGACATAAAGACAACATCATCGTCACCATTCTCAGCGTTCGCATGATCCCAGAGATCTCCTTGGTCATCCCGCTGTTTATCGTAGCCTCCAAGTTAAGCCTGCTCGATAAACCCGCGGTTCTCATCCTCACCTACCTAAGCTTTGCCTTGCCCTTTGCCTTGTGGATGTTAACCACCTTCTTCGAAACGATCCCTTTGGAACTGGAAGACGCG
>CAIRYE010000180.1 GCA_903882765.1 uncultured Anaerolineae bacterium | reverse complement strand
ATCACTTGCGTCATAGCCTATCCTTGCTTGCAGTACGGGTAGTTTTTTTTCGTAACCTAGGATGGCCAGGTAGGGGTAATGGAAGGTTGTTTTTAGTTGATTTAATACTTGTAAAAAGACCTCTTTCAATTCGTTATTTGAGAGAATGATTTGCGATGCCGATTGCAGGGTTGTTAGCAGCTGCAGCTGGGCTTGGATGGTTTGGGAATAGCGTACATTTTGTAAGGTCACTTCCGTTTGGCTGATCATCGTTTTAAGAGTTTGCTGGGTATTACTGTCTGGCCAGGCGGATTCGGGAACCTGAATGTAAACGCCGTAATCCAACCCTCCTTCGTTCATCTTTACTGGTAGCACAAGGGCAACTGGGCTATTGGAAATTAATATTGGAAGAGCTTCCCTCATCTTTAAAGCGTTTTGGATCATCGCGCGATTTTTTTGGATGTTGTGATGAAAATGAGCCTCGTTTACAGGCGTGGGGCCTTTGTGGGTGATCTGTATATGATCGGAATTGTGCACCGCGAAAAGCACAACCGGCCCAAGCTTAAGGCGGGTTACGATGTACTCTAGCATTGCGGTGATGATCTGATCCGCTTCATCCAGCTGAGCGATCATGCTGCTCATTTCGTTGAGGATGGAAAGTTGGTTCAGTTGTTTTACGACATTAACATTGGCAACAGAGAGATCGGTATTGGCGGCCTGAAGCATTTGGTCGTAGCGGAAATTATTTAACAAAACCCCTGAAAAGGTCCAGGCGATATTTAGCAGCATGCCCACATACAATAAAAGGACCGTAACTTGGTCGGTGACTATAGATTCGCCGCGCATTCCAACGATCGTATAAATAACCCTGGTAAGCAGTGTCAATGTTAACAACACAAAGATGATGCCGCTAACGCGGGTTAGGGAGCGAAACGGATGCTTTGTGCTGCGGTATAACCAGATGCTGAGGGTGCCAAAAATAATGGCCTGAATGGTGCTGATGACTATGATGCGAATATGAAGATCAGGATAGACGTAAACAAAATAGAACTGGAAAAGGGTATAGAAGAAAAACAGCACGGCGATGCTCCGCCAGGGAACGGGTTCGTCTTTAAACTGTTTAAACCCGACGTAGACCAACACCGGTGAAGCAAGAACAAAGATATTGCCAAGGATAAGGGGAAAGAAATCGGGCAGGATTCCATGGGTGGCGATGAACATGAAGGAAACGGTATAGCTGAAATTCGAGAACATCCAAGCCCGAAAACCAGGGAATGGTTTGCTGACCAGAGTGTAATAATACATTACGCATCCCAGAACAAATGGAATGCAGATGATAGCAACGTAAAACCAAATCGTTTCGATCATGTTTTCAACTCAGTACTCATTTGGACTCCCTCACCTAAGTTCAAATAGTTGTTCCCGGTTCTACTATTATTGTAAACCAAAAAAGCAGAAATCCTTACAATTTTGTAAGGTTTATTTCATCACCCCTACCTGTTTCCCCCCTAAACCGTTTTACCCCAATAGATGGCACACCCCTTGGGTGTCACCCTTTAATCAACCTTTGCAACTTTTTCACTCGGGAGTAACCTTGTACTATTGATTGGAACATATGTTCCAATTACAACCAGGCGAGGCGCAGCAAGGTGCCCACACACACCCTTTTGATAGCCACGTTTGTCTGCGCCAAACCTGGCCAAATACCCAAGAGATGTTAGAGGAGGAAACAGAATGGAAGCGACATTGGCAAGAACGGGGAGTTTCCCCGCTGGTTTTTTAGGAGATGGCTTGGTGGCTGTGCCGCTCAACGCCGAGAGCGTATCGGTGTTGTTGGGCGGGTTGGCCGCCATCGCCTTTGATTGGGTACCCGGCCTTAGCGGCTGGTTCGATGGCCTAAGCAAAAGCCGTAAGCAGCAGCTGATCTTGGTGGTATTAGCCGGCTTGGTGGGCGGGGTTGCCTTTGCCGGCTGCAGGGGCTGGTTCGATACCGGCTTTGCCTGCCAGCCCAGCAGCCTTCCCGACCTATTGCGCGTTTTGTTAGCGGCGGCGGCAAGTAATCAGGCCATCCACTTGCTCACCAAACCCAGCGCAGGGCAGGGGTAATGTTCGGCCCAACCATTTTCGCGATGGAGGACGTTGTGGCACGGCGGGCCTTGGACCAGCGCGGCTTTTACCGCATGCTCGAGGCTTACTACCTGAACAATGGCCTTTACGAGGTCACCCGCCCCGAGCTGTTTGCCGGCGGTATGACCACTCGCGGCAACAAAGGTCTGCGCAACCCCGCCAACCGCAGCGTTGAGTTCCACGTTACCCATACCTGGCCAGGGTCGCTGCAAAAGAGCTTGCCGTTGTTGGCAGCCAACCCCAACCTAGCGCAACCCCTTCAGCAAGTATGGGCGTGGAGCAATTGGGCGGTGAAGAAGCAGTTAGCGGTACGATGGTTTGCCATGTTCGGTGATTGGTTCTGCAAGGTGGCAACCAGCAGCGCGGCCAATGGCGCGGTGCAACGGGTGTACTTGCAAAACATCAAGCCCGAGTGGGTCAGCGATTTTGAAACCGACGAGCGCGGCAACATCACCATGATCCGCTTGGATATGCCGCTGGAGAAAGCCAACGCCACCCTCACCGAGATTTGGAGCCGGCAAAGCGGTTACGCCCTTTACCGCCACACCCGCCCAGCCGGCAGCGAGATCAACTATCTTGGCCGGCCATTGGAGAGCAAGCCGCTGCGCGACTTCGGCATCGACTTTGTGCCATTCGTCCACGCGCCCTTCATTGATATCGGCCAAAAGCGCGGCATGGGGGTAT
>CAIRYE010000179.1 GCA_903882765.1 uncultured Anaerolineae bacterium | reverse complement strand
ATCCACCTGCGGACCATACTCGCAGGCCTCTGCCCAAGGCTGATACTCCGTAATAAAGCTATCAGCAAACCATAAGGCGTTGTTCTTGGTTACGCTTCGATCAATGATGATCTTAGCGCCTTCCGATGCGTAATCCAGATGCGTTAGTGAGTAGGCTTCCGCGTCCGGGTTGAAAGTAATAACAGGGGGAAGTGCCGGCTTCACATCCGTTGGGCCGCTAAAGTTGGCTTGCACGGTTCGCCCATCCGGCGTAGAGTAGAAATTCCAGGTCAGGGAGCTGGTTGCCTCATCGTACACCGTTTCCATCAGGATCCAATAGGGGGTATCGTTTTGGAATTTAAAATCGACCAAAGGGAAATAAACCGTGGCGTCAAATCCGGAAAGCGATGGATCATTTCTACCGCCCGGTCCTTGTTCGTAATAAAAAACACGGTATGCGTGGGCGTGTCGTTCTTTGATCGGAAAGCCGGCATAGAAGGCGGTCCGAAACAAGGTGGTGCTCACTTGGCACACGCCGCCGCCTACCCCTTTGATGGTTTTTCCATTAAAGATGATCAACGCTTCGGCGTACCCATTCTCCAAGGTGACATCGCTCATATACTTGCCCATCGAGAACACTGAATCCGGCGGTACCAGCACCCCATTGAAATTCGCCGCGGCGGTTTTTATATTCGTTCGTCGATCACCGCTCGACCCATAGAAATAAGTAGTTTGCGATTGGATCAGCTGCGTAATGCCCAACTGCTCCGCTGTAACTGTATCGGTCAACTGCGGCTGCGTCACCTTCACCACCAGCGATAGATCATTCTTGCCGGCCGCCACATCGGCCTGTATCTGCGCGATAGACTCGGTAACATTGAGTTGGTAGCCATTGTGCGCTTTTTCGGTCAAGATCAAGCTAGCGTTCACCGCGTCAAAGGTAAATCGGGCATCCCTCTCGCCGCGGTTCACTTCCTGCGAGATCCGCTCCAGCGTCTGCCGCAGCAGATCGGTATCGAGCGATACCAGGTAGGTAGATCCAGCGTTCGTAGAGCTGCGAACAAACCGTATCATGCCCGCCAACTCGTTGGAGGAAAGGGTCCAGGGGCCAGGGTCGGTCTCATTTTGCTGCGCCAAACGGAAGGTGAGCCCATTTGCCAATAAATTCCGGGCAATATCCGCGCTAGCCGAGGCGTCCAACACCATCGGCTCTACCGGTCGCACCACCAACTTCACTTCACCATCCCGAAACAATTGCATCTGCGCCGTGATATACGCCAAACTAGCATCAATATCGATCCCGCTGCCAGATCGTCCAGGTGTATAAACCACCTCGCTGCCATTGATCAAAAGGCTCGCTTCTTGCGGCGCGCTCTTTATTTGATCATCGATCTTGAGCAGCTCACTGGCGGCCTTCACCTGATCAAATTGAATAACGGGCGGCAATACTATACCAACTTGCAATGTATTCAGCACATCATTCAGCATGTTAAACGGGTTGCCCGAACGTCCAACCGATAAAGCCTGTTCAGCGGTCGAGGCAACATCCAAGGTCAGCCCCATACTGACCGGCGCGACCACCCAAGTATCCGTGCCATCCGTCAGGCTCATCCGCCCAAGGTTCGCGAAGGAGTTGGTGCTGATCAAGGCCTTTTCAGCGTCCAACCGGGTCATTCCACCCAGATCGATCCCGGCGATGCTGACCCCCGGGAAAACCCTGCCAAGGAAAACCAGCTGAAGCAGCAGAAAGCCAAGAACGACCCCAACCAAAAACATTGACATGCCGATCAATCCCGCGGCGATCACCTTTTCAATGATGGAAATGGGCGGTATTTCAGGATTTTTTGGTCGAGCGAAACGAATAGGAGTAGTTTGGGTCATAGGTTTATTTTTTAGTGAATGGTATCAGCATAGGAGTGCGGGTTTTGTAATCTCGATAAAGATCCCCAAATTCACGCAGCAACCTGCGCTCCTCAAATTGTATCCCAATGAGAATATAGATGGTAATGATGATCGTGAAGATCAAGGTACTTGAGTTGACAATTGGTTTTACCCATAGCAAGATCAAGCTGGTAGTGTAAATTGGATGGCGAACAAGCTTGAACATTCCGCTTGCGACGAAGGCTGTCTGCCCAGGCTGATCCTCTTGCGGCTTGAGCCCCACAAACTGAAGCAAGCCGGTTTGATAGACCGAATAAACCATCAAAACCAGCATGGCAGCTTGTATGGCGTAAGCGATCGGTTGGAGGATCCCAGGCATTTCGTACAGCAGAACCCCGCCATCTAAAGAGAGAAAATACAACACCGGCAAGAAACTGATCGCCGCGAAAACATTATAGGTAAAACGGTAATAGGTAGTAAGCCAAGACCCGCCTAACTTTGCTGAGATCTGTTTTTTAAAAGCAAATGTCGCCAACCAAGAATGTATCACCGCCCATGCGATGAACGAAAGAATCATATAGAGTGTATTCATTGTCATTAACCTTTAAAGTATTTTAATCGATGTTAAAAGTGAAAGGGTGAAAGTTGCAAGTTAATGTAGCCATCCGTTCCAAACGAGCCATCCGCGATTTCACCGATCGCCCCATCCCACCTAGTTAAAGCCGAAACGATCCTCAACGCCGGCAGACGTTCCCGATCCTCCAAGAACACCCGCTCCTGGAAGTTCCTACCCTTTTTCGAGCGCGAAAACAAGCTAGCCACCGCCACCAGCGGTAAATGGGTTAGCAACGATCCGGCGCCCGAACGGCTGTTGCCCTTTTAACGCCAGGCCCCACCGAAAAGTTCCAAACCGTGTTCGGCTGCGGTCAAGCCACGGGCGATAAAGATAAAAAAGAAAACGATCATTGATCTAAAGCGGAGTTCAAATTTCCGTTGAGGGCAAAAAGTGTAGGCGCGCTTTAGAGTTGACAATACCTACCAAGCAAGTCAGACCCGCTCAAAACACCATTCAACGTGGGGGTATTGATCATCCCAAGCGTAAACACAATAAATGGTACATGCGCAGGATCCGACCTCGCTTTTTTATTGAAATCCATAAACGCCTCTGCTCTCACAATTACCCACTCCTCGGGAGTGATCCTCTTGGCGGTCGGCGATCGCTTGCTTGGCAAAAATATCGAAATGTAGCAACTCGAAAGTTGAATTCTTGTTTTTTGCGCAAGGATTTTTCCGCCACTCACCCGCCTTGGCACGGGCGGAGTTTTGGGAGATCACAGAGGTCGCGGAGATTATTAAATGATTTTCTCTGCCTGCTCTCTGTCTATATTTTTACGGGTTTACCCGTGTTAGGTTGATATATACGACAAAAGTCTTAGTGTGAAACGGGGACTTCCAGTAAAGTCATGCATATCAAAAAGGAGACGATATGTCTGACAATGATCAAATTTATTTTCCGAATACAAGATCGAAGGCGGTCTTTGCGGCGGATGGACCCAAGCCGCAGTTTTTGGTTGATACGCCTAAGTTCAAAGCGTTGGTAGTGGGCTTGGAAGCAGGCGGACAAATTCCGGTTCACCCGGGCGAAGCGGCAATGTATCATTTTCTCGAAGGCGAGGGATTGAT
>CAIRYE010000178.1 GCA_903882765.1 uncultured Anaerolineae bacterium | reverse complement strand
TATGGACGAAGGGGCTTTCTTGCTCAAAGGCTTGGCTTATGTAACAGGTAAATATACCTATTATCAGGCGTATGGCTTTTGGAACACCAAAATGTTTTTCTCCTACTACTTGTGGGGGGGTATTCAAGCTTTGTTTGGAGCGGGAATTTGGGCGCCTAGAATAATTACCATTCTGTTCAATCTTTCCACTGCACTCGCTATTTGGCTGATCGCACGTAAAGGTTCACCTTCATGGTTAGCACCGCTGGCTCTGTGGATCATGGCGCTTAATACACCTTTTATAAAAATTCTATCCCGAGCGAATTCTCAGGTGGTGGTAAATGTCCTGATTGTTTGGATCGTGTATATTTTTATCAAGAAAAACATCCGCACTCCCTATGTTATTCTTGGCTCATTATTAGTAGTGGCCTTGGTACTCACGCGCGAAAATATGGTTTTCTTCGTTTTGCCATGGTTATTTTACTTATGGTGGGACCAAGGGAAAAAGACCTTGATAGTTGGTCTACTTACCTTTTTAACAGTTGTTGGTGTTGGGCACGCCATCTTTTTTCCAAATATCATGGGCTTGTGGTTGCGCTTCCTTCCATCAAATTGGGTGAATGATCCGGTAATATCCTTGTTGTCAACACCTTATACCCTTGACCTGCAAGTACCGTTCTTTAGCAAGTTGGTAAGCCTTTCGTATGGCATACGCCATTATTATGTTCAAGTTTTCGGCTTTGTAGTGTCGCTCTTTTATATCAAGCAGCGGGATGGTAAAACCGTCGATCCCCATCTTTTCAAGGTGAAAATTTTCTTAACGTCCAGTTTTCTTATCTTGCTTTTCCCACACATTTATGCTTCCATTGGTTTGGAATACTGTACATTTTGTTTTTCAACTTACATGGCGTTTTTTATCAACACCGCCTTTATTCTTTTTATACTTTCCTTTGGCGATTGGACAGAAGGGCTTTCAACCTTGGGAAATTGGTGTATTTCGCTGGTCTTTGGACTGATTTACACCCTATTATGGTTTGTTTCAACCAAAAAAATGAATTTATCTATTGCGTCCTTGCCCTTCCCAAGGATAAAGGATGGAGCTTTACTGGCGGACACTACTACCATCGGAAAGGTGTTGGTCAATAAATTCCAGATAAGTGCAGATACCGCGGAAGGATTTCTTTTAATTGTAGTAGCCGCTATTTTGGCATTCGGGGTAGGGTATTTGGTATGGTTGGCTCTCGGAAAGTATAAGATCAGGAATCGATACTCCTTGTCTTTGATCTTATTCGTGTTCGTTCTGACATATAACGCTTTTTCCATCAGTGATATTTTTGGCGGTAGCCGATGTAGTGGCAATGTATCTGCTTGGTATTCCGAAATAGGTAGCGACATCCGAACTAAGCTGCCTGTTTCGCCAAAAATTTATATTGATGGCACTACTTCCGCGTTACCTTTGTTATATTTGCCGGGTTCGTCCTATTATCCCCCTCAAATCGATAATTATTATTCGTTTGTAGACCGAAAAGACAGTGCCTTTTTATTAAAAAACGGTTTTTGGAATGTAGAATTGAAAAGGAACTGGTTGTTTAGTTCGAGTGTTCTATTGATCGAACCGGAAAGTTTGGATAGCCTTTCCGGTCAGGTTGATCTCAGCCAATATCGATCATATCGCTATCAATACACGCCAAATCAATGTGATCCACAGGTTGAGTACCTGTTGTTCGTGAAGAAAGAAGGGTAATAGATTGGAAAAAGAGACAAAACTTAGCTGGAGTTATTTAAAATCGGTATATTACGAGTTTCCTCAACAATTCTGGATCGTTGTTGTTGTCTCATTTGTAGATCGGGTGGGCGGAACGCTGTTATTCCCATTCTTTGCGCTCTACATAACCCAAAAATTCCAGGTCGGAATGACTACCGCTGGTATCGTGCTTGTATTATTTTCGGTTTTTGGTCTCATCGGTGGTTTTGTTGGTGGGGCACTAACCGATCGGTTTGGGCGGCGCAATATCATATTATTTGGATTGGTCTTCTCCGCGGTAAGCACCCTCACACTGGGTTACGTCACCACCTTAGAGGCATTGTATCCGTTAGCCGTATTGGTTGGAACTCTTTCCAGCATTTCTGGCCCAGCCCATAGTGCTATGATCGCGGATATTTTGCCCGAGACAAAAAGGCAAGAAGGTTTTGGCATCCTAAGGGTGGTTGCCAACCTGGCTTGGTTGATCGGCCCAACAGTGGGTGGTTATTTTGCTACTCGCAGTTTTATGACCTTGTTTATAACGGACGCGGTATTTAGCTGCGTGGTCGCCATTCTCTTTTTCTTCTTTATCAAAGAATCACAGTCAAAAGTGGCTCATCAGATTGAACAAGGGGAGAGTTTTATGAAAACGATCATCGGTTATGCTGATGTCATAAAAGACAAGGCTTTTAATGCCTTTATCTTCGCGTCGATCATTATGGGTTTCGTTTACTTGCAAATGTACAATTCTCTATCGGTTTATTTGCGGGATGTTCACAACATCAATGCCCAAGGCTATGGCTTGCTAATGTCAACCAGTGCCATCACAGTGATCTTGTTCCAATTCTCAACCTCCCGGTTGATCAAAGGTCGAGCTCCTTTCCTGATGCTAGTTTATGGGTCTTTATTTTATGCGGTGGGTTTTGCTCTGTTTGGTTTTGTTTCGGTGCTTTGGATGTTCGCTCTCAATGTTGTAATTATCACCATTGGCGAAATGATCAATATGCCAACAATGCAAGTGCTAACCGCTGAGTTTGCCCCAGAGGCGTTGCGCGGAAGGTATATGGCTGTGTTCGAGCTCACTTGGGCGATCCCAGCTACCATTGGCCCAGGGTTAGCTGGTGTAATTCTCGATAATTACAACCCTAATTTGCTTTGGTACGCCGGTGGTATCTTGTGCGGTGTTTCGGCTTTGTGTTTTCTGGCATTACACATTAAATTGGGAAAACTTGAGCGCTTTTTGCCACAGACAACCATAGATAGTTAGGCAACTCACCAAGGACAAATTTCCAACTTCCAGTAGGACTAGATAATATTAAACCCCCAAGATAAATTCCTTGGAGGTTGGTTCATGATGTTTTGGAATATAGTTCTATTTTTTAAGCTGAAAAGGAACATCGATGATGGCGCGCGTTGTGCCAAGTTTACGCCGATTGTATAACAATGCCAGCCGAATAAGGGTGGCGGTTTGGTTATGTAATAAATGGTGCCACCATTTTACTGGAACAAATTCTGGAAGTAATACCGTAGCAAGTTGCCCGTCGTCAGCTTTCTGATCAGCCTCAAACAAATAATCGAGGAAGGGACCGATCAAAGAACGGAACGGCGATTGAACGACGACAAGTGTTACCCCCTGCCCCCAGGTTTTCCAATCCTCACGTACCTCCGCGGTTAATTCCGGGTTCACTTCCACATAGACAGCGGTCACATGGTTTGTGATCGATAGGGCATATTCAAGCGCGTTTACTGTTCCGCGATGAACACTGGAAATAGGGATGATCAAGCGTGGTCGAGGATCGGTATGGTTTGGTGGGTGCCTTCCTCTTAAAGTTAGTTCGCGAGATAATTCTAAAAAGTGATCGTGTATGCGGGTAAAACCGAGCACCATTGCTGGAATTAGGATCACCACCAACCAGGCACCATCTAAAAATTTACTATAAGCAATAATACTAAGCGCTATTAAGGTTACAATCGCGCCAGTCCCATTGATCACGCTCTTGATAACCCATTGCGAGTTTTTACTTTTGACCCAATGAACAACCATGCCCGCCTGCGAGAGTGTAAATGCTAAGAATACACCAACAGCGAAAAGTGGGATCAATGAATGGCTATCCCCATAAAAAGCAATTATCAGGATGGAGGTAAGGACGGAAAGGGTGATAATGCCGTTGGTATAGACCAGTCGATCACCTAGATGGGCAAATTGGTTTGGCAGGTATTTATCCTGCGCTAAAACGGAGGCTAGACGGGGAAATCCAGCAAAACTCGAATTTGCCGCGATAGATAGTACTAACAGGGTTGAGATCTGAACCATGAGATAAAAAACCCCGCTGCCAAGGATTTTTCGCGATAAAGCGGATAAGATCGTCTCATTTTGAAGGGGACTAACACCTAAAAATTGGGTTAGACCGATCGTTCCCATGAATAACCCGCCCATTAATAATGCCATAACGATCATTGTTATACGAGCATTTTTCACTTGTGGTTGCTTAAATGCTGGGACGCCATTACTAATGACCTCAATTCCGGTCAGTGCGGTGCACCCTGAGGCGAAGGTGTGCAGTAGGATATATATTGAAACGGGGGTTGTGATTGCTGTTTTTGGAAGCTGGAAATTATTGGGTCCAATGGTAAAGGCTTGGAATAACCCTATAACGATCATTACCATGTAGCACAGAATGAAAAAATAAACCGGGACCGCCATCAGACTCCCCGATTCGCGTAACCCTCGCAAGTTGGCAAGCGTTATCAGCACCAGGAAAAAGAGGGCCAACGGTACACGGTATGGCCAAAGCTGCGGAATGGCTGAGGAAATGGCAGCTACGCCTGCTGTAAGGCTCACAGCAGCTGTTAATACATAGTCGATCAACAAAGCGGAAGCCGCAACCAAACCGGCGAACTTCCCTAAATTCGCTTTTGCCACCGTGTAAGAACCACCCCCAGCGGGGTAAGCTGGGATCGCTTGGATGTAGGAGATAGCAACAATGATCATCAATGCTACGATACCCAAGGCTATTGGCCAGGAGTATGCTAACCCTGCCGCACCGGCAACCACCAATCCGAGATAGATCTCATGATTGGCATATGCGATCGAAGATAGCGCGTCTGGTGAAAAAGCTGCCAGAGCTCGAATTTTATTTAGTTTTTCGTGATGGATCTCTTTAGTGGGTAAGGGTGGACCAGTGAGGAACTCGCGAAAGTTTTGCATTCTTCTTTCTACATTTTCTAAATGATGTGGTGTTCGTTCTTTATATTATACTAATTTTTTCCAAACCTAAATTTGAGGATTTTTGAATTGTAAAATGCGATAGACTGGCACATTCAAAGTAGAAAAAATTAAACATAACACATATTTGGTAAACGATTTCCGACCGATACTAGGGGTCTCATCGGTTCTCTTCCTTCACATTATCCATTAAGCCACCAACTTTCTTTTTCAACAGCGCCTTCCAGTACGTAGTGAAGGCACATATATTTGGTTTTCAAAACTGGTAAAAAAGTTGTGGATTCAATTGGCAAAACAAGTGGCTTCAAAAAAGGAAGAGTTATTCCGAGTACTTTCATTAGCATGTAGGATTGGTTTGTCAATAATTTCTAAATAAATGAATTTTCTCCTCAATTTTCATTCGGGGGTAAGTAGAAGTTTTTTATAAAAATTCTACTTAAAAATAAATCTTCACGATCCTACCTTTCAAAAATGCAAAGAAAATTTGGTATAATTATAAAGTTAATTCGTAATGACCTTTAAGTCATCGAAACTTGTTTATTAGCCAAACCTGTCGCGTAAAAATAGGCAGAGAGGGCAGTCCAATTCTTTTTAGTTGCCATAGTATGGCAGGATGGTGAATATGTATATTGATCCTAACTCAGGTGGTATGTTATTTGGAATTCTCGCGGCGTTGTTTACAGCGCTCTCGGGTGTAATTTTAGCTTTTTCAGGGCGTATCCGCGCTTACTTTGCGAAGCAACGTCGTAAAGCCCGGGAGAACGAACAAACCGACGAAAAAACTCAGGAATAATTTATCGAATGCGAACTTTAATACTGGGTTTTGATTCCTTCGACCCTACGATCTATAAAACCTTGGTTGGCCAAGGTAAACTGCCTAATTTACAAAAACTAGCGGCGATGGGTGGATATTCACCATTTCGGGTAAGCAATCCCCCGCAAACGGAGGTCTCCTGGACCAGCATCGCTACCGGCGCTGACCCCGGCGAACATGGCATTTTCGATTTTGTCCACCGTGATCCCGCAACCTACGCTCCGTTTGTTTCGATTTTAGTAACAAAAAAAGGGGCGTTAGGTACACAGTTTGTGCGGCCTTATAACGCCCACACTATTTTTGAAGAAGCTGTGGATCAAGGGTATCCCGCTACGGCATTGTGGTGGCCGGCTATGTTCCCGTCTAGCCCCGATTCCGCGGTAAATGTGCTGCCAGGGTTGGGAACACCTGACATTCGCGGACAACTTGGTGTTGGTATGTTCTTCTCAAGTGAGAACAAACCCCTTCCCGCGACAGCGAAAACGAAATTTGGCCACCTTACCGGTCAAAGATCCAACTTGCTGGGTTATTTGGATGGACCCTTCATCAAAGACAAGGGCGCGATGGTTCCGTCCAAGGCGGAATTCTCGCTGGAGACAAAGACAGATGGAAAGATCTTGCTAAAGATCAATAACCAATCTATCGAGATGGAACTTGGGAAATGGAGCCCAGTCGTTGAAGTGAAATTCAAAGCTGGCTTTTTGTTCAATGTCCACAGCATCACCCGCGCCATCGTCACCTCCCTTGATCCTGTTCAAATGTATTTTCTTCCGGTTCAGATCCATCCATTACACTCCGCTTGGCGGTATGGAGCTCCCAATTCCTTTGTAAAAGAAGTGTGGGATTCAGCTGGTCCCTTCCTTACTCTGGGCTGGCCTCAGG
>CAIRYE010000177.1 GCA_903882765.1 uncultured Anaerolineae bacterium | reverse complement strand
GCCTTTTATCGCCAAGGGAACCACAAGGCTTCGCTCTCCTTGGTCAACTTAAATAGCGAAACACCGCTAACGTGGAATACTGAAAATCCTGACCTGATCCCCTACGATGAATTCGATATCGAAGTAGCCCTACCGAATCGTCCAAACAGAGTGTTATGGGTCGATATCGACGGTTCTACTTTAACACCTTCCCATCTTGAAAACCAATATAAGGATGGCTTTTGTACCATCAGAATCCCGCGGTTGAGCCTCTGGACCGTTCTTCTTTTTGAATTTTAACTTATCCTATACAATACACATCCGGAGCCGAATAAATGGACTTATTGACCAGCAGCATTGAACTCATTCTAAAATACCAAGATAAAAGCGGGGCTTATGTCGCCAGCCCAAATTTCCCTACCTACCATTATTGCTGGCTGCGAGATGGCAGCTTTATCGCCTATTCAATGGATCTTTCTGGCCAATTCGAAAGCTCCGACCGTTTCTATCGCTGGGTGGGGCAGGTGGTCAACCGCTATGCCGGCAAGGTAGATGTGCTTGCCGCGCAACTAAAACAAGGGAAAAAGCCAGATAACAACGGAATATTAAACACCCGATTCACGCTGGATGGGGTTGAAGAAGGCGACAATGGATGGGGTAATTTTCAGGTAGATGGCTACGGCAGCTGGCTATGGGGCTTGGCTGAACACGTAAAATTATCGGGCGACGCTTCCATATTGGTGGATCTCGTCCAACCCATTGAAACCACTATTCAATACCTAAAATTGGTATGGAAGTTGCCCAATTATGATTGTTGGGAAGAACACCCAAATTATCTACACCCCTACTCCTTAGCAACCACTTACGGTGGTTTGGCTGCGATGCTAGAACTACAAAATTCCGGTGCGCTGCGTATATCTGATCTAGGGATCCCCGCGCTGCTTAGCGAGATCAAAGCGTTTTTGAAACAAAACGGCACTTACCAAAGCACTTTCACCAAACACATCCTGCCATCCGCCGATGGAAAAAGCTATTTGCCCGATGCCAAAAGCGGTGTGGATGCCAGCTTGTTAGGCCTTGCGGTGCCCTATGCCGCCTTTGACCTCAATGACCCAACCGTTCAGAACACGATACTGGCCATCGAAAAGAACCTATGGTTCTCGGGTGGCGGTGTATTCCGATATAAGGCCGACGTTTATTACGGCGGCGGCCAATGGGTATTGTTAGCAGGTTGGCTGGGTTGGCACTTTACCCTCACTGGCGAATTAGAAAAGGCCAAGAAGCTGCAAGCTTGGATCGAAAGCGTGGCAAGCCAAACCGGGGATCTACCTGAACAAGTTAGCGAACATTTATTAGCTCCATCCAAAGAAGCCTACTGGGTCAAAGAGTGGGGTCCTGTGGCAACGCCCTTGTTATGGTCTCATGCGATGTATATCATCCTTAGCAAGAACATTCAGCGGGCATCAAAATAGTCCAATCGCGCTAACCGCTTCGGCTTATTGCGATTGCAAAGAAGGCAAGTTTGTGCTAAAATATCTATGTTCGTTCCAATTGAAGCAAGCACCGAGAAGTGGGCAACGCCCACTTTTTGTTTTCTAATAACACAAAGATAATTTATTTTTAAGATCCGATCAAAATATTCGGGAGAAAGTGAAAGATGAAAAACGATTTTACCCTGGCATTTAATGAAGTTCTGGAAGACAAACAACTTCCAAAAGAGGTCATTATTACCGCGCTAGAATCCGCTATGGTTTCGGCATACAAGAAGGTGGTGAAAGCCCCACCCAGCCAGCATGTAGAAGCCAAAGTAGACCCGGAAACTGGAAGGGTGATGGTATTCGCCCAAAAAGAAGTGGTGGATTCAGTGGTTAGCCCTGATACGGAAGTATCGCTCGTTGAAGCGCAGAAGTTAGATGGCGCTATCGAGGTCGGCGAACTGGTAATGGTGGAATCGACCCCCAATAATTTTGGTCGTGTGGCAGCCCAAACAGCCCGCCAGGTCATTCAACAGCGCATTCGCGAGGCCGAACGTTCCGCCCAAATGATCCACTTCGAGCATCAACTCGGAGAGATCGTTAGCGGTGTTGTTCAGGCAAGCAATTCACAGTCCACTACCATCGGCTTGGATATGAAAGCGGAAGGCATTATGCCCGCCGCACAGCGTATCCCCGGTGAACGTTTCCGTCTTCACGACCGCGTTCGCTCCATCATCATGGAAGTGAAAGATGGCTCCCGCGGACCGCAGATCATTCTCTCTCGCGCCCATCGCAACTTCCTGAGGCGCTTGCTTGAAAACGAAGTCCCCGAGATCTATCACGGTATCGTTGAGATCCGTTCCATCAGCCGTGAACCTGGCCAGCGCGCCAAGGTTGCCGTTTCCGCTACCCAACCCGGCATCGACCCTGTTGGCGCTTGCGTAGGCATCCGTGGTGTTCGTATTCAGGCGATCGTCAAAGAACTACACGATGAGAAGATCGATATCATTGAGTGGAGCGCTGATCCGGTTGTTTATATTTCCAAGGCCATCAGCCCTGCCCGCGTTAGCAGCGTTTTC
>CAIRYE010000176.1 GCA_903882765.1 uncultured Anaerolineae bacterium | reverse complement strand
TCCATTTATTCGGCTCCGGATGTGTATTGTATAGGATAAGTTAAAATTCAAAAAGAAGAACGGTCCAGAGGCTCAACCGCGGGATTCTGATGGTACAAACACCATCCTTATAATGGTTTTCAAGATGGGAAGGTGTCAAAGTAGAACCGTCGATATCGACCCATAACACTCTGTTTGGACGATTCGGTAGGGCTACTTCGATATCGAATTCATCGTAGGGGATCAGATCAGGATTTTCAGTATTCCACGTTAGCGGTGTTTCGCTATTTAAGTTGACCAAGGAGAGCGAAGCCTTGTGGTTCCCTTGGCGATAAAAGGCTTCTATGCCGGCGGGGATCTTGATGCTAATAGGGGTTGTTTCGTTCACCAAGGGCCCGAACCACTCTTCATAACGGATGATCAAGTCGTATTGCTTGCGTAAAGCTGCCTTTAGTTCAGGGGTCATTTCCTCATGTTTGGGGAAATATGGGTCGCTGAGCAACCTATCCTCTTCACCGATCTCAATTCGAGTGCCACCTGCGGAGATGATCAATGCGTTGGCGCGTAGATTATTGAGCTCTTGGCTGGCAGGGATATAGAGGGCGATGGTGACCGGTTTGTCTGAAGAGAGTTTCCGGGCATTGCGAACGATGCGAACGACATCGCTGTAGGAAACATCCGGCGGCCAAATTTCGATGTAGTTAAAGGAAGTGGCAGAAGTAGCCAGCGTTTCGATGGGCCAGTTGCCAACCGCGTTGAACAGAATGGGCGCATCTGGGTGTTGGGCAGCGGCATCCGCGATGAAATCATGGAAAGCTTGGGGCAGGTCTACCGCGAGGCCGCTTGCATCGAAGGCGGTCTTGGGTTCGCCAAATTGGTCGATGTGCAGGCCGTCAAAGGGCAGGGCCGAAAGAACAGACGCGCACTCTCGCAGTAAGTGATCGTGCCAAGCGCTGCCTTTGGCAGGATTCATAATGCCCAAAAAGTCATCCCCGAACGGGATGGGTTTTTTATCAGGATCGTACAGCATCCACTCGGGATGGCTTCTCCAAAAGGAGGCAGATGCCGCGTAGATGGTAAGGTAGGGCATTGCAGCAATTCCGTGGCGGTGAGCGGCGGCGATCAAGGTTCTGATCCTATTTAATGAGAGTGATCGACCGAGTGGGTCCAAAAAATCATCTGTGGGGGGAACCAGTTGGTCGTGGCGATACTGCCAATCGTAAAATTGCAGACCATTGATGTGATACTTCGCTAAAGATTCGATGGTTTTCTCTTCTTCAGCGCGCGTTGGGAAGAAATCGCATAAGAAACCGTAGCGCGGAAAATTCGTCCAACTCTGTAAAACATCAAAGGCGGTTTCGAGCGAATCCTCCGCCGCGCCGCCTTCAAGCACGAGCTGCACCCCGTAGCCGGCAGGGCTGTTGGCGGGGGGCTGCCAATGGAAAGTGATCTTTTGACGCCCAACTTGTACAAGCTGTTTCTGCGTGAGAATATCTGCGACATCGGGCCCATGATAGATAACAGCCCGAAACTCTTGTTGATATTCCGTATCTGATTCAGCGATCAAGCAGAGGGTCACTTCTTCGCCAGGGTGATAGGTACCGCTTGAAGGGTACAGATCAAGCAATTTTATTGTTGAAGCGATATTCATTCGTCCTAACCTTTAATTCCCGTTGTTGATATACCTTGAACAAAATAACGTTGGAAGAGTAAAAAGATGATGATGACCGGAACGAGAGCGATCAGCGAGGCTGAAAAAACCTGCCCCCATTCGGTAAGGTGTTCTGATTGGAAAAGGGCGATGCCAATGGGAAGTGTTCGGTTGGCAGAATCGGCGATATTCACATTCGCCCAGGTAAATTCCTCCCACGAGTAAAGGAAGGAGTTGATGACAACCACCGCCAAGCCCGGTCCGGAGAGCGGTAGGATGATTTGTGAAAAAATGGTGAAGGGGCTGGCGCCGTCGATCATGGCGGCTTCTTCAAGGTCACGAGGTACGTTTTCAAAGACACCGCGCAGTAAAAAGGTTTGCATCGAGATGTTCATGGTGATGTAAACCAAGATCAGCCCCCAAAGGTTGTTGTACAGATTGAGGTTATGCGAGATGATGAACTGCGGGATGATCAGCATCACCGGCGGAACCATCATACCAAGCAGCAGGATGTAGAACAGGTTTTCTTTGAAGGGGAAGGTGAGGCGGGCAAAGGCGTACGCCAACATAGAGCTTACCAACACCGTGAGAATTGTGGCGGAAAAAGCAACCTTGACACTGTTCCAAAAATACAGCAGGAAGTGATCGGTGGTTACCGCCTTGACAAAGTTTTTCAAGGTGGATGGAATTGGCCATAACTGAGGTGGCATTTCGAACACCATGGTCTGTGGCTTAAAGGCGGTAGAGACCATATACCAAATGGGAACCGCCACAATGCCTAACCCTACGATCAGGAAGAGGACTGAAACGGCCTTGTAAAGAAACTTGGATCGTTTCATCTCATTCTCCTATCGGCTTGTTGAGCAATTTCAACTGAATGATGCTAAGGGCAAAAACAAATAAAGTGAGCAAGTAGCTGATCGCCGCGCCGTTGCCAAAATCCATACGGGTAAAGGTAGCGCGATACATTAGCGTGAGGATGGAGTGGGTTTGGTCCATGGGGTTGCCGTGGGTGATGAGCTGGAATGGCACGTACGAATTTAATCCGCCTAATAACAGCACCACGATCAAGAAAACGATCGTTCCGCGCATTAGCGGTAGGATGATCTTAATTAACCGCTGCCAAGGGCTAGCGCCGTCTACTTCGGCGGCTTCCAGTAATTCCATTGGAATGGATTGTAAGCCTGAAAGGAAGATGACCGTAGCCCAGCCAACGCCTTTCCAGATATCCACCAAGATCACCGGAATAAGCGCGAGAATTGGATCGGCGAGCCACATTATGTTCTTGCTGATAACGTGAAGTACATCTTTTAGAAAATAATTGACCAAACCGCCCATACCGCTGAACATGTACATAAATAGAAGCGAGACAATGACCCAGCTGGTGATGACAGGCAGGTAATAAGCAACTCGGAAAAAGGAACGGGCGGGGATCTTTTGGTTGAGCACCAACGCCACAAAAAAGCCGAGCACCATTTTGAGGCTAACGGTTATGAGTGTGTAAGCGAAGGTGTTGAGAATGGCGCGGTGGAAGATGGGGTTGGTGAGTTGGGTGATGTAATTAGCGAGCCCTACAAAGACAGAACGATCTGGGTGGGCAAAATTCCATTGGTAAAAACTAATACGGAAAGAATAGAGCAGCGGACCAAGAAAAAAAACAAATAAGAGGGTAAAACCAGGAATTAAAAAAATAATTGCGGGAAGTATTTGGTTGCGTTTTTTTTCAGATCGGGTTGTTTGGCTCATAACAACAAATACCTTTGGAAAATTTCTTGCTTTTGGATCGAGAGTGTTTCCAAGGTGAGGGGGAAACACTCACCTTGGAAACTAGTATAAAACCTTTTTGAACTATTTCACTAACAGGGCATCAATTTCAGCGGCAGCTTGGTCAAGAGCAGCCTGAGGAGCTTGTTCGCCCTTGAGAATGCGTTGGTAAGCGTTGTTGATGGCGTTGTCCATATCGCTCCACTTGGGGCTTGGAACGCGGGCTTGGGCGGTCTTCAACTGTTCCATGAAGATGCCGAAGTAAGCGGGCAGGGAGGCATCACCGGTGAGGCTGGCGATGGTAGGCATAACACCAACTTGGGCAAGCGCTTTTTGAGTATCAACGCTCATGAGGTAAGAAACCCATTTCTGAGCCGCTTCAGCGTTCTTAGAGCCGCCAAGAATGACGACATCTTCGCCGCCAACGACCGAGCTGGTACCATTGGGGCCGGCAGGGATCAAAGCGAAATCGTACTTGAGATCAGGATAGTTTCCTTTATAAATATCAACCATCCATGGGCCATCAATGATCATGCCATAGATACCAGTACCTTGGCCAGCATCGGTAGCAATGCCGCCGCCCAACAAGTTGGGAGAGAGGCAGCCTTTGTCATACAGATCTTTGAGCATCGTGAAAGCGGCAACACTCTCGGCACTGTTTACGTAGCCGGTAGCGGTGGTGATTTCAGGATCGGTAACCTTGCCGCCCATAGCATAGAAGATAGGAGCGGGTGCCCAGAAGTAAGTACCACCTTCGGCGAAGCCGTAGGTACCTTTGGCAGTATCAGTAAGGGCGCAGGCGACGGTAGCGAATTCTTCCATGGTGGTGGGGGCTGCGGCGATGCCAGCGGCTTCGAAGGAAGCTTTGTTATAAACCAATACCTGGGTGTTGGTGTTCTGGGGCAGACCATAGTAGTGGCCATCCCATTTGTTTGTGGAGAGAGGGCCGGGGAAGACAGAGGCAGCGATGGTATCAAAATCGGGCATAGCGCCATCAAGCTGCATAAGAGCACCTTGGCTAGCAAATTCAGAAACCCAAGCGATATCCATACGGGCAGTATCGGGAACATCACCACCAGCGATAGCGGTAAGGATAGCGGTCTTGAAATCGCCGTAAGCGTAACGAGTGGCTTCAACGGTGATGCCAGGGTTTGCGGCTTCAAAAGCGGCGATAACCTCGTCCAACTTGGCGGCTTCAGCGTCACTCATGGTGTGCCAGTAGCGAATAGCGACAGGAGCGGGTACTTCGGTAGCAGGAACTTCGGTGGCAACAACAGGGGCTTCGGCGGGGGCTTCAGCGGCGGGCTCGGGGGTGGCTGCGGGGGCGCAGGCACCGAGTACTACGCTCATAACGATCATGAGGGAAACAAGGACGAACAGGTAACTTTTCTTCATCTTCAAAACTCCTTAAATTGAAATGTACTTTTGTTTGAAATCATCAAAAAGTGAAGTTGATTTGGCGGGCTTTTGCTAAACTCCTTTCTTTTTCTAACCGATGGGGCCAGAAACTGACTGAACCGTTTCAATAAATACTTAAAAAAATCAGGAAAGAACACGCCCTGTGGATCGCCTGACAACGAGATCAGGGTTGAGGATCGATTGGGGCATAGGGTTATCGCCTGAAATTACTGAAATGAGGGACTGCATTAATTCAAAACCGATCTTGCGGAAGGGTTGTGAGATGGTTGTAAGGGATGGGTGAAACATATCGGCGAGGCTGATATCATCAAAGCCAACCACTGAAATATCCTTGCCGACTTCTAACCCGCGGGACTGTATTGCGCGCATGGCGCCGAAGGCGCAGATATCGCTGGCGGTGAGAATGGCGGTGGGCGGTTCGGGTAGGTCTAATAAGAGGTGGGAGGAGATCTGGCCGGAGCGTTGGCTGAAAGCGCCTTCTACGACGTAATCGCTATGGAAGGGCAGGTTGCATTCTTCGATACCTTGCAGATAGCCATCCCAGCGTTGCTGTGTGCACATGAGGCCTTCGGGCGGGGTGATGTAGGCAATTTTGGTATGGCCGAGGTCGGAGAGGTATTTTATGGCTTTTGTGATGCCTTCAGCGCCATTTACATCCACAAATGGGTAGTTTGCTTCTGTTTCTGAGCGGCCGTACGCCACAAAGGGGATGTTTTTTTCCATCAGGAATGGCAGTCGCTCATCTTTTCGCTGGATGCCCATAACAATTAGACCATCTACTTGGCCGGAGCCGATGAGGCGGGCGTAGGTCTTTAGTTCTTCTTCGTTGTTTTTCGCGGCGGAGATGAGCAGGTCGTAGCCATTCTCGGCGGCCATGGTGTTGAGGCCGGCTAGGAGCTCGAGGAAGGCGTTATCGCCTGGGTCGGTGCTGCGGTAGTCTTCGGGGGAGATGATGCGAACGAGGCCGATGCGTTGGGTCTGGCGCGATTTGAGGCTGCGGGCGGCAGCCTTGGGGTGATAGTTATATTCTTTGATCTTTTCTTGGATCTTCTTGCGGGTTTCGGGGGCTACCAGTTCTGGATCGTTTAAATAGTTGGATACTGTTCCAATGGAAACGCCGGCGGAGGATGCAATATCACGAATAGTTGTCATAGGAGTTGAACCGTTTCAATAAATCCATTATAGGGAGTTCTTATTGGGTTGTCAAGAGTGAAAATGGGAAGGGCTTTGGGCTACTGTAGGTTTGTCAAACATATTAGACACATGCGGCAAGAAAAACCAAAGGGGAACGATAATTCAAAGGTCTCATCGGCATATTGTTAGAGCGCTGGTTGTGTCTTTTCAATTGTGTAGCAAAGTCCTGGAAGGAAAAGAATC
>CAIRYE010000175.1 GCA_903882765.1 uncultured Anaerolineae bacterium | reverse complement strand
CCGGGGCGGGTTCGGTAGATGAAGTACCAGCACAAGGGAACAAGCACATACCCAACATAAACAAGGACACTTTGGTTGGTAAAGAAGATCTTTCCGAGAATCGGTATCAGCGATAAGAACGGGATGGATAATTTTGGGATCAGGGAGATCACGCCGGCTTTGCTAAGAGATTCACCAAAGACCAATGCAATACCAGTACCAACAAAGGTTAGTGAAAGACCACTAACAACCTGATCGGCATGGAGTGTGATAGTGATGAAAGCGTGAATTTGGCTAAGTAAACCACCTGCTAACATAGCGGCAAGCAATCCCAGCCAAGGGTTTCCAGTTTTAACGGTAATGCTAAAGGCTGTCATAGCTCCTAAAAGCATCATACCTTCCAAACCCAATTGCATAACCCCTGCTCGCTCAGAAAAAATTCCACCCAAAGTGGCAAATAACAGCACAGTACCTGATGCCACGCCAGCTTGTAAAATAATAATTGGATCCATGGGTATTAGTCCTGTACCTTTCGGAAGACGCGGATACGATTTCTTACTAAGAAATCACTGGCAATCAAGCACACTAAGATGATGCCTTGAATAAGTTTTGGAATACCAGAAGGTTGGATCTCTCGCCCAGCAAGAATTAGCGCGCCAAACAAGATCGAAACGACAATTACTAGGAAGGGATTTAATTTTGCCAGCCAAGCCACAATGATCCCGGTAAAGCCGTAGCCTGGGGATATCGCGCCTTGTAAACGATGTACTACACCGCTGATCTCGGACATACCGGCTAAACCAGCTAAACCGCCAGAGAGCATCATAACCAAAATGGTGTTTCTACCTAATTTTATGCCAGCATAGTTGGCTGCTTTGGGATTATCGCCGATCAATCTAATTTCGTAACCCCATTTGCTTCGGTAAAGAATGAACCAAATGATGACGACAGCAATGAGAGCAAAAATGAGCCCGAAATGGGTAGTTAGCCCGCGCAATTCGGGAATGATCTTGCCATAATCAGAAAGACGGGGAAGCCAAGCGTTCTTTGGGAACATCTTGGACATCTGAAAGCCGCCTTCGGACCATACGGCGTAGATGAAAAAGTCATTCCATTTGAAGGCGATGTAGTTCATCATCAAGGACGAAATAACTTCGTTTACATTAAATTTGACCTTGAGATAGCCTGGGATAAAGCCCCATAAAGCTCCAAAAGTAATACCAAACAACATCATCACCAGTATGAAGAGCCATTGAGGGGAATCGGCAGGAAGAACCGGAAGAAGAACAACCATACTTGCGCCAAAAGCGCCCAGAAAGAATTGACCTTCAGCACCGATATTCCATAGTTTCATACGGAAGGCGACGGTACTTGCCAAACCAACCAAGATCAACGGTATGGCCTTGACCATCGTATCTGAAAAAACGCCGATATCGCCGAAGCTTGCTTTAGCGATATGCGCATAGGCTTTCCATGGGTCGCCGCCAACGACAGCGAGAATGAGAGCGCCAATGAGCAGGGCAAGTACGAGAGCAAAGATGGTGATCGATAGGGATTGCCACCAGGTGATCTCATCGAGCCTTGGCTCTACTCGTACTTTATAAGGGAAGGAAAAGCTTTTCTTTTCGATCGATTTTGTTGGCTCAGGCATTTTCTACCCCTTTTAGTTCAAGAATCTTATCCAAGGGCGTTCCGGTCATCATCATACCGATCTTTTCAATATCTTTATCGGTGACTTCGCCCATAATTTTGCCGTCATAAATGACATAGATCCGGTCGCTCAGGGCAAGTAATTCTTCTAATTCTTCGGAAACAAGCAAAACTCCAGCGCCGGCTTCTCGTTGTTTAAGAAGTAATTGTTGTACCCCTTCGATTGCTCCTACATCCAAGCCTCGTGTAGGCTGCATTGCTACCATAACCGAGGGTTCAGAAGAGATCTCGCGGGCAAGAATAACTTTTTGCAAATTACCACCGGAAAGTAAACGCACAGGGGTATTGATGGATGGGGAAGCAATATCATAAGACGAGCGAAGTTCTGTGGCGTTTTTTACGACAGCGGTTTGGTTGATCGTCCATTTGGGAGAGATGGGAGGGTGTCGATAACTTTTCATGATCAAGTTATCAGCCAAGCTAAGGTTGTGGGCAGACCCAACGTAGTGGCGATCTTCCGGTACGTGTGATATTCCGTGCTCAATAAAGGTAAGTGAATCTTTATTAGTAATATCCGCCCCGTTTATGATGATTTTTCCACTGACGCATTCGCGTAGACCAGTAAGAACATCGGCTAATTCACGTTGTCCATTACCGGCAACACCTGCAAGACCTACGATCTCATTTTTTCGGACATTAAGGCTAAGCCCTTGCAGAGCAGGCAGACCTTTATCGTTGAGGCAATTGAGATTCTCCGCTGAAAGGACGACTTCGCCGGGGATCAGATCTTTTTTCGTTACGTCAAAGGTGATATCTCGCCCTACCATGAGCTTGGCAAGATCGCGAACGGTCATGCCAGTGGGGTCAATGCCGGCGGCTGTTACTTTGCCTTTGCGCATAACGGTAACACGATCAGCAATTTCAAGTACTTCGTTCAATTTGTGGCTAATGAAAATGATCGATTTACCTAATGCGGTCATTTTTCGTAATGTTTCAAAGAAGGTTTCGATCTCTAAGGGGGCGAGAACCGCGGTTGGTTCGTCCAAAATGAGGATATCAGCCCCTCGGTATAGAATTTTTATCAGCTCTACACGCTGTTGTTCGCCAACGGATAATTGCCAGATCTTATTGGTTGGGTCAATGGGTAATCCCATTTTTTCGCCTAGATCGCGCACACGATCATCGTACTTAGAAAGATTCATGCGGAAGGCGGGTTCTTTTAGGCCCAATAGAACGTTTTCGGTGACTGTGTGGGTTGGAACAAGCATAAAATGTTGGTGAACCATTCCTATACCAGCAGCAATGGCTTGGCTTGGTGAAGAAAATGATTCTTTGTTTCCATGAACAATGATCGAGCCTTGATCTTGCTTGTAAAGACCGGTCAAAATGTTCATCAAGGTGCTTTTACCAGCACCGTTTTCTCCCAAAAGGGCGTGAATTTCACCCTTCATCAGGTTGAAGTTCGCGCGGTCATTTGCCAAGACGCCCGGGAATTGCTTGGTGATGGACTGCATTGATACTACTTCTTCATTAAAGCTCTGTACTAAGGTTTTGTCACTCATAATGATTTCCATATTCAATTATTAAGTACGGAGTAAAAGCGAGCCAGATCGATTGATCTGGCTCGCGGTAGTACAGAATTTAT
>CAIRYE010000174.1 GCA_903882765.1 uncultured Anaerolineae bacterium | reverse complement strand
TCCACTTTGTGTATGCGGATTTAACATACCAGCTCGTGATAGCCATTAAGATAAAAGCCGGGATCATATAGATGATGTAACCAGAATTGAAGAACATTTTTTACTCCTTATATTCGTACGTTACGAATTCTATTTTATTAGCTTACCGATCTCACCAATCGCCGCATCTAACTGTGGATCTAACCCATTGATGTAATCATCTTCAGTCATCTCAACTACTACATCAGGTGTTAGACCAACTTTATGGATAGTGCGTCCTAGAGGGGTTAGCCATTTGGCAATTGTAATTCGAACTGCCCCTTGGTCGTTGCTCAATGGGGTCCAAATTTGAACAGAACCTTTACCATAGGAAGTTACACCAACCAGTTTGCCACGTTCATAATCTTGCATAGCGCCAGCCACGATCTCAGAAGCCGAAGCGGAACCCTCATTGATCAAGACAACTACAGGTGCATCTGTAGCCAATCCACCAGGAATCGCGCTGTAATCGTCATTCTGGCGGGAGTCACCATATTTCTCGATGACAATTTTACCTTCCGCCACAAACTGGGAAGATACCTCAACAGCGGTTACCAAATAACCGCCGCCATTGTTACGCAGGTCAAGAATATATCCCTTCGCGCCATTTTTCTTAAGATCCGCTAATTGGCTTTTTAACTCCGCAGTGGTGGTTTCTCCAAACGTGTTGAGCTTTATATAACCAACATTGTTTTCTAACATCTTGCTTTCTACACTGGCAATCGTGATCTTGGCGCGAACGATCGTTACTTCAATGGGTGTATCAACATCTTTGCGCTGTATTGTCAGCGTCACCTTAGACCCAGCTGGGCCAAGTACTTTTTGTCGAACCAATTCCGGATTGATACCGGTCATATCTTCACCATTAATGCCTACGATCACATCACCCGCTCGAAGCCCTGCTTTTTCTGCGGGAGATGAACTGATGGGGCTGATTACGGTTAGGAAATCACCCGTCGTATCAACATAAGCGCCAATACCTTCATAATTACCAGCCAAGGTAGAGTTCTCATCTTTGAATTCTTTTGGATCCATGTAGGAGGTGTGTTGATCCCCTAAAGATTCCAGCATCCCGCGAATGGCTCCCCGCATTAGAGCTACATCATCAACCGGTTGGTCAACGTATTCCTTATGCAGAAGATCCCAAGTTTCCCAAAAAGGTACAAAAAGACCTCCGAGATCAGAGGGTGTCGCTGTTGTCGCCGCTTCTGGTGTGCTTAGTACGGTTAGTCCAAGATCTGTTTTTGTCGCCAATGTATCTAATGCGCTGATTTGAGAAAAATGGCCAAAGACCACCCCCCCAGAGAAAGCACCAAGTAATAGAAAGCCCGATAACAGGGCAATAACTGTAATTTGAATAAATTTTTTCACTGTTCCTCCGATTAATACTAAAAATATAGCATATCTATATTAATGTATGATTAGTTGATATGTTTTTTGTGTAAGAATATTGTATGAAATTGGCGAACCGTAATACCGCCCTAATTATCTTTATTTAGTTTTTTTACTCGGTCACTTAGTTCTTTAAACCCATCTTCTTCTTTTTTCCAAGTTTTCGTCGCGTCTTTAAAAATGTTCAAATGGATATTTTTTGTTCCCCTTACAATACTGAACATAACCAAGTTAGACCCAACCAAAACAAGAACTACTATCGCTACAACGATCCAAACTTTTTCAGGATGCATTATTCATCTCTTCCAAATAGGTTCCAATATCGCGCCAATTATCAAAGGCCGCATGACAATTGGGTGTCGTTTCAGTCTTACCAAATAAGATCGAATGGAAACCAACCTGCATCGCCCCCCTCGTATTGTTCTCGAGGTCATCTACCATCAAACACTGCTCCATTGGTGGATTGCCAGCGATTGCTAACGCTTTAGCGAACGCTTCCGGCGCCGGTTTACAGTATGGAGCCATATCTTTGATATCAATGATGTTGGTGAAAAAATGAGAAACTCTCAATCGATCCAACACTCTGATGGCGTGAGGAGAAGTCGCGTTCGTCAGTATGTACTTCTTCCCGGGCAGGGCCTCAAGTGTGGCTACCAAGTCAGGATCGTAAGTAAGGTGATCTTCGATGGGGATGTTGTGAACAAAATCAAAGTATTCATCTTCATTAACGGTGTAAAAATTGCACAAGCCTTTGTACGTGGTACCGTACTCATTTACAAATCGACGGCTCAATTCCACGGCTTCATCGTGTGGAATACCATATTTTTCATCCATGAAAAGGTAAACCCGTTGCTTTATTAATTGCCAAATACCGCTAATAGATGGATAGATCGTATCGTCAAGATCAAAAAAGTAGGTTGTTAGCTTCATCTCTGAGATTATATCAGTTCTCGCTAAGCCGAAGAACTTGTCGTTTATAATTTCTCCTATGCCAATTCACATCCTATCCCCCGAAATTGCGTCCCAAATTGCTGCCGGTGAAGTAGTTGAACGACCAGCTTCAGTAGTTAAAGAAGCCATCGAAAATGCGATCGACGCTGGTGCCAGTGTGATCGAAATTGTGATCGAAGAAGCGGGGAAAAAAGTTATCGAGATCCAAGATAACGGAATTGGCATGGAATTAAATGAATTACCTCTGGCGGTGGAACGTCATGCTACCAGTAAGTTGCAAAATTCCGAAGATCTTTTTAAGATCGGCACCTTGGGTTTTCGTGGGGAAGCTCTCGCCTCTATTGGTTCGATCTCCCGCCTAACCATTAGCAGCCGAACTTCGAACGCGCAATTCGGCGGAAAATTAGTGGTTGAAGGTGGAATTTCACAACAATGTGAGCCGTATGGCTCCCCGCAAGGATCTACCATACGGGTTGAAAACTTATTCTACAATGTTCCCGCGCGTCTAAAATTCTTGAAACAGGACATCACCGAACGCAGGGTGATCGATACACTTGTCTCACGTTATGCACTCGCATATCCACAAATCCGATTCAAGCTAACCGATAACCAAGCGACAGCGCTCCAAACCAGTGGTGACGGTGACCGCAGAGCCATCATCGCCTCTATCTACGGTATTGAAATT
>CAIRYE010000173.1 GCA_903882765.1 uncultured Anaerolineae bacterium | reverse complement strand
TAAAAGTGCAAGCACCGCTGCTAAATTTACAAATGAGCTCCCTAGAACGATCTATCAATCGGCTCACAGGTGTGATCGTTTTTCTAGCTCTCCTACTCTCAGGCATCAGCGTCTATCCAAGCGACTCCAATCTTGGTTCTGGGCTGGTCGGCGCGTCGATGGTAGTGCTCTTTTACAGTCTTTTCCTTCTCCCACGCAGTAAATCATGGTAATGAATAGGTTTATACATTCAGTTTTTTAGGCAATTAAAATAAAAATACCCTGTTTAAAGTTCAGCAGGGTATTTGTTACTACAATTAGACTATTTTTCTTCCATTTTCTTTAATGCTTCATCGATCATACTTCGCCAAGCAAGCAATACTTCCTTGCCAGCGGTTTTTCGATGTTCATGAAACTCTTTGTAGCTTTCAGGAAGGATCGCGTCCAACCCTTTTTTCATCTCATCCCGGGCGGCTTTCATATGCTCCCGCGCTTCAACCGGGATCTTTTCTTCAAATGGGAACTTCGTATTTTCCGTTGTCATTATTAACTCCTATAGAGATCAATTTATAACTTGTTTATCTCATTATAGCACTTTAGGTTTTTGCAACGGAGAAGGTGAGAGAAAAAACTCCGTAAAAAGGGATAATTGGACTTTGTATCAATTCTTGAGGTGTATAATCGAATGATTGCGTTTTAATAGAAAACTTTAGGATTCCATAATGACAAACACACTCACCGACCGTTCAACTCTTACACGCTTCGCATGGCTCTCTATAGGAGCAGCTGTGTTGACCATCGGCCTAAAAACTGTCGCTTATTGGGTTACCGGCTCGGTCGGGTTGTTATCAGACGCGATGGAATCTGGGGTGAATTTGGTCGGCGCGCTAATGGCATTAGCAATGCTAACCATCGCCGCATTGCCGGCTGATGATGATCATATGTATGGCCATAGCAAAGCGGAGTATTTTTCCAGCGGGGTTGAAGGAATTCTCATCATCGTTGCCGCTTTTAGCATAGGTTATACAGCCATTGAACGTTTGTTAAACCCCAAAGAAATTAAGTCACTTGATTTGGGTCTTATGGTATCGTTTGGTGCTTCTTTGGTCAATTTTGTTGTCGCTCGTATTCTAGCCGAAGCCGGCAAAAAAAACCACTCGATCACATTACTCGCCAGTTCAAAGCACTTGATGACCGATGTATGGACTTCCGTTGGTGTGCTGGTAGCGGTGGGTGCCGTTGTGCTTACAGGTTGGCTTTGGCTCGATCCGGTCATTGCCTTGGCAGTCGCCGCGAACATCATTTGGTCGGGTGTTGTGATCGTCAAAGAATCCGTGAAGGGCCTCATGGACTCCTCAATCTCGGAGGATATGAGCGACACGATAATGACCATCTTGGATTCGTACACTGATAAGGGAATGGAATACCACGAATTACGCACACGTCAGTCCGGTGCAAGGCAATTCATTTCTGTTCATATTTTGGTTCCCGGAACCTGGACAGTGAATGCTGGCCATCAGTTGGTACATCGAATTGAAACTGAGATCCATCAAGCACTTCCAGATTCTACTGTTATTTCACACCTCGAATCCCTTGACGACCCTGATTCCTTTGAAACCGGGTTAATCGGACGTAAGGCACCGAAATCTAAACCAAATGAGAATCAATTACCAGGATAATTCCTGGGCATTTCTAGGTTTTCATTTTTTGCTCGACCCGAAATACATAATTATTAAAAAACTACCCAAATTACCAACTCAATGATCAGGTAGATTTTTGTTATAATCTTTTCGTCAGAATAAAAGAAATTGGAGGGGAAAATGCCTTTATGCAATGGATGTGGCGCTAGTTATGATAATCGAGAAGATTTTTGCCCGTATTGCCGTAGGCATAATCCCACTATCCCCAATAACAAAGTGGAACCCCTATCCTTTTTAGCTTGCCCATACTGTAAAGAAACAGATAAAGTAGAAAAAGTCGCGGCGATCATAGCTGCCCAAACCCGAACCATACAAGGTGTCAACCAAGATTCAGCGGTATTTGTGGCAAAGAATGGCAGGGTGATCCGAAATTCAAGTAATTTTTCCGGCACCGAGTCAACCAGCCTCGCCAAATCCTTAATCTGGAATCCACCCCCGGTACAACAACCTAAAGAACCAAAAAAAACCCTAAGCAAAGCGCCAGGAATTACTATGATGGTAGCGGCTTTTGTCCTGTTCATTGCCTCCTTTACAAATAATGATTCGGCTGGATGTTGCGCCAGTATGTCGATTCTTTTCTTCCTCTTTGGGGTGATTAAATTTCTAGAAGCCCGAAATTATAACTACGAAAAAGCAACTCAAAAATACTCAGCTCAGCTAAAACGCATTGAAGAAATAAAACAAGCAAAATCAAACTACAACCAACTGTATTACTGCTATCGCGACGCGCGGGTATTTATTCCCGAATCAGACCGGTCGGCTCCCATTGAAAAGTTGAACGATTATCTCTTTTCGCAAGTTGACCAAACAACCGAAACGATCGTGTGATTTTGAAATCAAACAGGAAAGTTCAAAGTAAAAAAATAAAATTCCCTAATGCCTTATTAAGATTTTTCGGAATTTTGGTATGGTTATTTGTTGTGCTAAATATTTTTGGATGCAGTCAATCCAATCTTATCCCAACTATCCCACAAGTTCAGGCTATCCAAACATCGGAATCCAACACATTAGTCCCAACACTTATTGCCTCTACTCAAATTCCTACCGCCTTACCTAGCCAAACTATCAGTCCTGGCGCAGCTTTCCCGTGTATTCCTGCTCAGATTGGGGAGAATGGCACAGTGATTGAGGTAACCGATGGAGATACCATCAAGGTGAATATCAACAATGTACTCTATCCCGTTCGCTATATTGGTGTAGACACCCCCGAGACCTATTTTTCGCCAGAACCCTTGGGCAAAGAAGCCAAACGGTTGAACTCTTCAATGGTAGCAGGGAAGACTATTTGGTTGTACAAGGATGTGAATAACGTTGATAAGTTCGACCGGCTTTTGAGGTATGTCATTGTAGACGGGAAATTTATCAACGATGAGTTGGTAAGGTCAGGGGTTGCCGAATCGAAAGACTACCCACCAGATACTGCCTGTTCTGGGTTCTTCCACCAAACGCAAAAAAACGCCCAGGTTGCTAGGGTAGGAATGTGGTCTGGCTTGTATCCGACCCAAACCCCCAACGCCGTACCAATGGCCCTAATTCCAGAAACCAGCTCGAATCAAGGAGCTCTGAGCATTATAGCGGTCAACAAAAAAGCGGAGGTGGTCACCATCCAAAATAATGGCGGTACATCTATCAACTTAGCTGGGTGGGTATTGCTCTCGGTTAAAGGGGCTCAGCGCTGCAATCTCAGTGGAACGATCGCGTCCGGCGCGACACTACAGATCTGGACAGAGAGTGGTGTGGGGTTCTCTTGCGGTTTACCTTCATCCATTTGGAATAACTCAGAAGTAGACCCCGCCGTGCTATTAGATCCTGCTAGTAATGAAGTAGCACGGTTTTCTTCATAACTAATGTATGATCATCGGTTTTTAGTACCCCCAAAAAGCCCACTTACCTCAACGATTTTTCTCTTAAACCGTTTATACTGCTCTAATACACTCGTAGTATAGTTATAAATTGATGCTAGGCTAGCACATGAAGTCTTCTAAACCCAAGGTTTTTTGATGTAAACTGTATATAGAAGTAATTATTGTTCTAGTCGCAGGCAATCTATGACCTCAGTCAATTGGAAATCGTCTAAAAATGATAGCGCTACTCAACGCTCTTATATGATGATCGAGTCGGTTCGATGGAACGTCCATTTACAGTCTCACATTTGGAGCCCACCTACCGACTTGTTGGAATATCAAAATGAGTACGTTGTTCGAGTAGAGATCTCCGGAATGCACCAACATTCCTTTTCCATTGAGATAGAAGATAAATTCTTGATCGTAAAGGGAAACCGTCCTGAACCGAGCGGCAAGAAAGCTTTTCATCAGATGGAGATCAGGTTTGGTGATTTTAGCAGCATAGTTGCCATACCTGAGCTGATCGATGAGAAAAACTCCAGCTCTGAATATTTGGATGGATTTT
>CAIRYE010000172.1 GCA_903882765.1 uncultured Anaerolineae bacterium | reverse complement strand
TGGGAGGGGATTGCAGGAAACGCAGGTCGAAGCCGAATTTGTAGATGGTTTGGGCAAGGGCAGCCAAAGCGCTTAGGATGAAGTAATCCTGCTTGCGCGGGTAGGTTTGGGTGGCGATGGGGTAGAAGGGCAGGTTTAGATGGACGCTTAGTTTTTCTTCAAATGCCTCTAGCTGATCAGCGCCGAATAACTGCGAGTAGGAAGCGGCTGTGCCAACCGCGCCTTTAAAGCCTTTGCCTTTTACCGAGCCGGCGATACTGATGAGGTGGTCGTAATCGGTAAGCAGGTCTTGGGCGGTTTGGGCAAGGCGGTAGCCTAGGGTGCTGGGCTCGGCGGGTTGCAGGTGGGTGAAAGCGATGAGCGGCAGGTCGGCGGTAGTGGTGATGAGGTCCGCCATGATGCCAAGCAGGGCGCGCAGATTTTTGTTTATCAGGTCGAGGCTGGCTTTTAGGCGCATTGCCTCGGCGTTGTCTTCAATATCCATGGAGGTGGCGCCGAAGTGGATGATGCCGCCGCCGATTTTGGCTTGCTCGGCGTAGGTGTGCACTTCCGCCATTAGGTCGTGCTGCAGCTCTTCTTCAATTTCCATAGCGCGGGGTAGGTCGATCTGATCTTGGTGGGCAACGAGATCGGCAACTTGGTCTGGTTTTACTAGGCCATACTCTTGCTGCACCTGGGCAAGGGCTACCCAAATTTTGCGCCAACACTTGCGTTTGTATTCCTCGGACCAAATGTCGCGCATTTCGGGAGAGGCATAGCGCCAAGAGAAGGGGGAGCGGTATTCAGAGAGATCGGACATAGGTCACCTTTGGGAAGAATAAGAGCATTTGTAGTATCATTTTAACCTATACCGCAATGAACCGAAGGTGCCATGCCAAAAAACGACCTTTTCTTCACAAAACCACTGCTTAATGTCGCTGGCTTTTTAGGGTATTACCCCAATAGCCATAATCAGCCCGTGATCGATGACCTGAACGCATGGGGTGGGCTTGGGGCGCTGGTTACCGACCCTATTAGTTATCTTCCGAGAAAAACCCTTGAAAACAGCCAATTTTTACCCACCGAGGGCGGTTATTTGCTGCACAACGGCTTGCCCAACCCGGGCTTTTGGGGCGTGGTGAAGACCGCCGCCAAACGCTGGGATTACAGCGCGCTGCCGATCATCCCGCATTTATTGGCGGAAGAGGTGGAGCGAACGGTGAAGATGGTGCGAACGCTGGAGCCTGCCGAGAACATTTTGGCGGTGGAACTAAACATCCCCTTTAATAAACCTGATCAACCGCCTGCTTGGCTCGAGGCTTTGCCGGCGCTGCAAGTGGAAATACCGATCATTGTGAGCTTGCCGCCGCAATTTGTGGAGCTGTATGGCGAACGCTTTTTGAAGAAAGGCGCTAGCGCTATCAGCTTGCGCGCGCCAAGGGGAAGAGCTTTTTTGCCGAAGGAAGAAGGGGACGAGCAAAAGCAAGGGGGGATGGTGAGCGGCAGGTTGTATGGCGGCGAGCTGTTTTCGCAGTCGTGCGATGTGATCCATCGGGCGCGGCGGGCGGGTTGGCCGATCATCGCGGGGGTGGGGTTTGATACGCTGGAGAAAGTGGAGTGGGCGCTGGGGGAAGGGGCGTTGGCGGTTGCCTTGGACCTGAGGTGTTGGTGCTAATTAAAGAAAAAACCCCGTCTCACGACGGGGTAGTTTTATTATGCTAATAAAAAAGTATTAAACAGCTTTTACGTTAGCAGCCTGAAGGCCTTTGGGGCCTTGCTCGACGGTGAATTCAACCTTCTGACCTTCTTCAAGGTTGCGATAGCCATCGGCTACGATAGCGGAGAAATGGACGAAAACATCGGGGCCACCATCGCGGGAAATGAAACCATATCCCTTGCTACCATTAAACCACTTGACTGTACCAATAACACGTTCTGACATTCTTTGCCTCCTGAGCAAATTACAAAAAAAAATCTTGCGGAGCAGTTCGTCTTCGGGCAAAAAATAAAATAGCCCTCGATGTGGGGCTATCGTTTAACTTAGAACGAAAACTACCTTGCATCCTTAACGAAGATAAATATATCAACATTGATCATAAAAGTCAAGGCTTTTTGCGGTTTGCTAGCAGTTTTTGGGTGAAAGTGGGGTAAAAATGGGGGGAAAATCGATTTTTGGGCTGTTTTCCTGGTTTTATTGTTAACAAATTTGATTAAATAACGCATTCGGGACAAACCTAGGCCAGAAAGAAAAAATTAGCCTTCCGAATTGTGGAGCTAATAATATAACAC
>CAIRYE010000171.1 GCA_903882765.1 uncultured Anaerolineae bacterium | reverse complement strand
GCTGGTCTCCTGACATCGGTGGACCTTTGAGAAAGATTAGCGAAGGCAAACGGATGGCGCAGATCTTCACACATAACCGTAGGGGATTAAAGGTATGTTGACATAGTGGTCAATTTCTGGTTCTCTGTTGTTAGAACGTCATCAGAGCCGACGATGAATAGCATCCGCGGGAATAGCCGTGTGGATATTTGTGTATTGGCTACCTACTTTTGATAATTGAAAAAATAGCATAGGGAAGCATAGCGAGGCAAAAAGCTATAAACTTTCGTATTGCATACGGATAGGAACGGATGTGCGGAGCTACCTTTGCATAATAAACCCATACCATAAAGGCCATTCCGCCAAATACAAACAAAACACCAGACACATCACTCATTACAATCCTCCTAATTCCAAAAATAATTACTTCATATCGTCCAAAAACTCTGACCCTGGTTTGGTGGCGGTTAGCAGCAGGCGGTCGCGGGCACGCGTGCAAGCTACGTACAGCAAATGCCGCTCGGTGTTGTACACTTCCTCCAGGTCGCTGCTTTCCCCGGCGGTCTCAATGCGCTCCTGCAGCGGGATCACTTCGTCGTCGCAGCACATCACTACCACTGCCCTAAACTCCAACCCTTTGGCAAGATGCATGGTAGCCAGGTTGATGAATTTTCCCGCGGTGTCCATTTTTTGGTCCAGTTGGTGATACTCCAGATGGTTGCGCTCTATGGCAACCATGGCGCGGGCTAACTGCCCTTCGGAGCGCACGAACACGCCGATCTCTTCCGGCTCCAAACCGTCAGCCAATTGCTTTTGCAGCCATTCCGCCACGGCATCGATCTCAGCTCCCTGGGTTGGGAAGGTGCGGATCTCTGGTTTCGGTCCGTTGAAAACGGAAATAGTGCCGCTGCGTGTTTCACTGTTGCCGTCCACATCCGAGATCTCC
Source organism: uncultured Anaerolineae bacterium (assembly GCA_903882765.1). Taxonomy (GTDB): domain Bacteria; phylum Chloroflexota; class Anaerolineae; order Anaerolineales; family Villigracilaceae; genus UBA5195. Next base: position 2,386 of record CAIRYE010000171.1, on the reverse strand, counting down.
GGCCCAAGCAACTTATCGGCTTGCATACGGATCTGGTGCGAGGTGCGGTAGTTGATGCGCAAGGTCTTGGACCTGCCCCTCACATCCACGCCCAAGCTTTTCCAGCTGAAGGGCTGCTGGAAGATGCGCTGCCCAAGGTCGCCGGCCAAAAACAGGCTGTTGGGCCGGTTTCCGCACAGGGCGGCTAGCAGGCGCAACTGAGGGATGTTGATATCTTGGGCTTCGTCTACCACTACAAAATCATATGGGCTGCGTTGGCCAGAGCTAAATAGGGTTGCCAATTCGGTGAAGATACCAGCGTAGGTGATCGCTTCGCGCTCTTCCATCAGCTTTAGAACCTGCTGGTAGATGGCCCACATCACTTTGCGGTTGGTTTCGGTCAGCCTTATCTTGCGGCCAAGCCGCTGCACGTCACGGTAAGCTTCCCAATCCTTCAGCTGCCAGGCATCTACGATCTGTTCCCACTCGCTCAGCAGAAAAGCGCGGCTAAAGGTGTGGCTGGTGCTTGCGGCAGACTGAATCACCATGTTTTGTACTTCTTGCGGTTCGATCAATTGTTTTTTGCCTGTGGTAGAGCGGTACAACCGTTCAGCCAGGCTCGTCATGGAAAGCACTTCGATCTGATCGGCCAAGGAAGGCTGGTTGTGGATGAGCCGGCGCAGTTTACCGCGCAGGGCGTTGGCCAAGGTATCTGAGAAGGTGGAAAGCAGGACGCGGCTGTTGGGGTTGCTGCGCGCCAAAAAGACCGCCCGGTGCAGTGCCACCACAGTTTTGCCTGTGCCGGCGCTTCCGCCAACCCGGGCTGGGCCATTGAAGTTACCTTCCGAAAATTTGCGTTGCTCTGGGTGCAAAAACACGGTCCATTTGTCCCAGCCGGAATCCATCGCCATGGCTAGTTCTTCGCTGTTGGTCATCACCCTAAAGCGGCGCTGCGCGTCGGGATGGCTGAATGGATCGCCATCCACTACCGGCTCGGCTGGCGTGGTTGGGGTACCGCCGGTGGCCAGCTCCAGCAGGGCTTCGGCCGCTTCGGCAGGCAGGTGTTCGGCAACCGCCAAAATGGAATCTTCGTTGGCGTCGCGCACATCAGCCAGCCATTCCGGCGGCACGCCGTAGCCCAGCAGGGTTTCGTCGCTAAAGGCGGCGAACAATTTTGGTTTGGGTCGTTCTTCCACAACATAGTTGGGGATGACGATCTCTTCCACCCGCTCGCGGATCTCTACCATTTGGGCTGCGCCGGTGGAGGGATGCTGTTCCAGCTTGCGGCGGCGAGCCCAGTCATAGGCGTTATCATGGTGATCTACATAGCACACCAGCATATTGCCAAAGGCGCGGTGGACGATGATACGCACATCGCGGTTGACCCGGATAGAGTGGAAGTTGGCGTCCTGTACGCGGTCCAGACTGTGCAGGTTCATGCCTGGGTTGGCTGGGTTCACCTGCAGGTCGAACACGGTGGTTTTCACCGCGCGCTGTTCCTCGTTGGTAAGGCGCGCCAGGCTATCGATAAAGCTATCGGCGATCAGGAAATCCATCAGGCCACCCTGAAAACCTTCATCACCTCATCGCCCAGGTGGTTGATGACCTTGACGGCGATGCGGCCGCTAGAGGGTTTTTCGAAGGGACGTGAAGTATCACTGTACAGGCTTTGCCAAGCCTCCTCGTTGATCTCGGCGCGCAGGGTGGTTTTTAGGGAAGAATAGGGATCGTTTGCGCCCAGGAAGTAGGCATGGCGTACAAAGAAGCTTTCTTCGTTGTAATCGGTATCGATGAACCAGCAAGCGATCTCATCGGTGTTGTTGCTGCGCACCTCGCCGGTAGCGGGGTGGAAAACATCCACGCCGTTGATCTTTACTCGCACCTGGCCGTCAGTGTCGTTCAGCAGGGTGATATCCGGCTCGCCGAAGATGACGAATAGGTTGCCCTTGCCGGTGTTCTTCAGGTCATCGGCCATGTGCAGGTCGGCGTTCATGCGGGCCTTCAGCACCGGCACGGCACCCAGCTTACTGAACTCGGTACTGCGGGCATCGTAGTTAAAGGCGCAGCTGATCAGCACATCAAAACCGGCTTCGCCAGCTTCACGGGCGGCTTCCACCAGGTCTGGCCGGCTGACGGTGCCAAACTCGGGACCGATAAAGATGCCGGCGCGGCGTTCTTTGCTGTTTTCCTTACCGCCCTCAAAGTAACGCCCTTCGGCACAAAGGAAGTGGCCGGGCCAGGGCGTGAGGCTGAAGAAGTCGATCTTGCCTTCCTTGTGGGCCTGCTGCACACCAGCGGTCTTGAGATTTTCCAAGATCATCTGGTCAAAACTATTGCCAACCGCGTAAGCGCCGCCGCTTTCGGCGGTCTGGTCAATCAGTTCGTCGTTCTCATCTACCCCCAACAT
>CAIRYE010000170.1 GCA_903882765.1 uncultured Anaerolineae bacterium | reverse complement strand
CTGATCCGCGAGAAATATGGGGTGAGGGCGGCGTTATTTATGTTTGGGGCTTTATTGATCGCGAATATTGGTACTTTGGTAACCGAAATTTCCGCCATCAAAGTAACAAGCCAAATGTTCGGTATTCCGGCTATCCCCGCGATCATTTTTATTGTTCTCTTATCCTTTTGGGTGATTACCCGGGGAAGCTTTAAGTTCACCCAAAATATCATGCTGTTTGCCAGCCTGTTATTCTTTGTCTATATTTTTTCCGCTTTCAAGGCCAAGCCCGATTGGGGAGCGGCTTTTAGTAACCTCTTCTACCCAAATGGGGTGGATTTTACACCTTCTTATTGGCGGCAGTACTTGATCATCGGGATGGGTGTGTTAGGGACGACCCTTACTCCTTGGGGCCAATTTTTCATCAGTAGTTTTGCCTATGATAAGAAGATCGAAAAGGGGAAAGTTCGATTATCGCAATTAGAAACCTATTGGGGCGCTTTCTTAACCGATTTCTTCTCGTTTTTTATGATCGTGGCTACCGCAACTACGTTATACGCGAATGGCATCAAGTTGGAATCTGGCGAACAAGCAGCCATGGCGATCGAACCATTCGCGGGAAAATTAGCGAGCACATTGTTCTCGGTTGGTATATTGAACGCTGGATTTATGGGTCTGGTCATTGTATCGCTCACCACCGCTTATGCCTTCGCGGAATTCTTTGGTGTATCCGGCAGTTTGGATGATTCCTTCAAAAAGAGCAAAACCTTTTATATTTTGTATGGCTTTCAACTTGTGGTCGCGATGCTTATTGTTCTCTTTTCTTCCTTTACACTCTTTCAGGTCGCGGTGCTTACACAGATCATCAACGCGGTTGCCCTACCATTGGTCTTTTATTTCCTTATCAAGCTAACCAATGACGAAAAGGTAATGGGGGAGTTCAAGAATAATAAGTTCCAATCCTATTTCTCTACGGTCAGTGCTGTGGTTATTTTTATCGCATCCATCTTCACCGTGATGGCATTCTTTTTCTTCAAGTAAAATTAGGTATCAAAAAAATAAGGTAGGTTCCACTAAATGTTTGAAAACCTGACAAATCGACTCAATACCATCTTTGATGGTCTCAAAAAACGCGGTAAGCTCTCAGAGGCGGATGTTGATACCGCGATGCGTGAAGTTCGCATGGCTCTGCTGGAAGCGGATGTTCATTTCAGCGTGGTTAAGTCTTTTATCGCTAACGTAAAGGAACGAGCGGTCGGCTCTGAAGTTTCAAAAGCCTTGAACCCTGGGCAGCAAGTGATCAAGATCGTAAATGAAGAACTGGTCAAATTACTTGGTGAGCCATCACCGCTGAGCTTGACGGGTGAAAAACCCAGAGTGATGATGATGGTGGGTTTGCAAGGCTCGGGTAAAACAACGCAAACTGGCAAGATCGCGCGTTACCTGCGCGCAAAGGGCGAACGCGTCATGCTGGTGGCTGGCGATCCGTATCGGCCGGCGGCGGTGCAACAATTACAAATTCTGGGTGAAAACGTCGGCGTACCGGTCATTTACGACGCGAAGATGAATCCGCCAGAATTGGCTGCTTTTGCGCTGGATCAGGCAAAAAAAGGCGGCTATACCGTGATGATCGTGGATACGGCCGGCCGTTCGCAGTTAGATAATGAGCTGATGGCCGAATTGAGCAGCATCGAAAAAAAGATCAAACCTGTAGAGGTGTTATTAGTTGTAGACTCGATGATAGGTCAGGAAGCGGTGAACATCGCTGAAGGCTTTCGGGATAATGTGCACATTACCGGGTTGGTAATGACCAAAATGGATGGCGATGCCCGAGGCGGCGCCGCAATTTCCATTCGCTCTGTAACAGGGGTCCCGATCAAATTCATTGGTACTGGCGAAAAATTGGACGCGCTGGAAGCTTACGACCCCAATCGCCTGGCGTCCCGTATCTTAGGGATGGGCGATATTCTTGGTTTGATCGAAAAAGCGGAGGCTGCGTTTGACTCACAGTCTGCCCAAAAACAAGCTGAGAAAATGATGAAAGGGCAAATGGACTTGGAAGACTGGTTAGCTCAGATGCGCCAGCTCAGGAAAATGGGACCTTTAGCGCAAATTTTGGAAATGTTGCCAGGACAGTTGGGGCAGGCAGCCAAACAGGTGAACCCTGATGATGTGGAAAAGAACTTCAAAAACATGGAAGCGATCATCAATTCGATGACGATTAAGGAACGACGCGATCCTGAAATTCTTAATGCTTCGCGCCGGCGAAGGATCGCGGCTGGTTCAGGAAACGAAGTTCAGGCGGTCAACCGGTTGATAAAACAATTTAGAGAAACACAAAAGCTGATGAAGACTCTTCAGAAAACGGGGATGAAAGGCTTGCCCCGGATGTTTGGGTAGGGTTACTCCGATAATTGCCCTTCAATTAAAACAACTTATCAGGTAAAATAATTGTTCAGATTCCCAAGTCAAGGTGGAGCGCATCCTTTCATGCGCACCTTAATCCATTTTGCAGGGATCAAAACCATTG
>CAIRYE010000169.1 GCA_903882765.1 uncultured Anaerolineae bacterium | reverse complement strand
GATAAAGCCTTCGTGCAAAAAGCTTATGACCTCGCCGCGGAAGCTCACACCGATCAAAAACGGCAATCCGGGGAACCGTATATCAACCATTGCGTAGCAGTCGCCCAGATCCTAACCGATCTGCACATGCCAGCGGAAGTTATTGCGGCAGGGTTGCTGCACGATACTGTCGAAGATACCGGTATCTCATTAAAACTACTTAAAGAAGAATTTGGTGATATCGTTGCTAATCTGGTTGATGGCGTAACCAAACTCGATAGCTTACCGCGTGTATCGCGCAAGGATTACGATGAAAATGGAGAAATTCCACCCTCGGAAGAGCAGATCAGAACACGCAAAAAACAACTCGCGATAGAGGCAATTCGCAAAACGTTTTTGGCGATGAATGACGATGTCCGGGTTGTTTTAATAAAACTTGCCGACCGCCTGCACAATATGCGCACCCTTGGCTTTATCAAGCCAGAAAAGCAAAAGCGCATCGCTCAAGAAACCCTTGACATTCACGCCCCCTTAGCGAATCGGTTGGGCATCTGGCAAATAAAATGGGAGTTGGAAGATCTTTCTCTTCGATATGTAAACCCAGAAAAATACAAGGAGATCGCCGAGCAGATTTCAGACCGGCGCAGTGTTCGCGAAGAACAGATCACCGAGATCACCCAACATTTGCAAAAAGTACTTACGAACGCCGGCATCAAGGTGGATATCAATGGTCGGCCAAAACACATCTATTCCATCTACAAAAAAATGGTCAACAAAGGGAAATCCTTTGAAATGGTACGTGACCTGCGCGGTGTACGCTTGCTGGTTCAGGATATTCCCGCTTGCTATGCGGCATTAGGAATCATACACAACCATTGGCGGCCAATTCCCGGTGAGTTTGATGATTACATTGCCGCGCCGAAGGATAACTTTTATCAATCATTGCACACTGCTGTGATCTATGATGATGGCAAACCTTTAGAGGTACAGATCCGTACCTTTGAAATGCACCAGAATAGTGAATACGGTATCGCCGCCCACTGGCGGTACAAAGAAGGCGGCACAAAACAAGATTCTAAGTACGAACAACACGTTTTATGGCTGCGACAAATGATGGAGTGGAATACTGATGTAAACGACGCCCAAGAATTTGTCGATTCCATGAAATCCGACGTGTTTGAAGACCGGGTTTACGTTTTTACTCCAAAGGGAGATATTGTAGACCTTCCAGCCGGTTCTACACCCATCGATTTTGCCTATCATGTTCACACAGATATTGGCCATCGTTGCCGTGGCGCAAAGATCGATGGCAAATTAGTACCTCTAGACCATATTTTCAAAACGGGTGAACGTGTTGAGGTTTTAACTTCGAAACAAGGCGGCCCTAGCCGAGACTGGTTAAACCATAACCTTGGCTTGGTGAAAACCCAACGAGCTCGTAGTAAGATCAAGGCTTGGTTTAAAAGAGAAGACCGAGAGCAGAACCTAAACCAAGGGCGATCGATGTTAGAGCGGGAGCTTCGCCGTTTAAGCCTGCACGATATCAACCTAGAAAATCTTGCCCGAGATATGGAATTCAAGACCACGGACGATATGTTCGTAGAACTTGGCCTAGGTGAACTTTCACTCAATAAGATCATCAACCTGATCGATGACGGTGAACTCGAGCCGGATACCATCACCACCTCCACCCCCAAGGCAGAAATTGAAACCACCGGCGCTGTATCGGTAGTTGGATTACGCGGTTTGCTCACCAACATCGCGAAATGCTGCAATCCAATGCCTGGCGATGCCATCGTTGGGTACATCACCCGCGGTAGAGGCGCGACGATTCATCGAATGGATTGCCCAAATATATTGCAATCGAATGAAAAAGAACGGCTTGTGAAAGTATCGTGGGGCTCTCACTCGCGAACCTATCCGGTGCCTATTCGCATTACCGCATTTGACCGTCAGGGGTTGATGGGCGATATTTCTAACTTGCTTACTACCGAGGGCGTCAACATCATTGATGTGAATGTTCGGGTGAATCAGGATAAGATCCAAGCGGATACCGCCAACATAAAGCTGATCGTTGAAGTGCGTGACCTTGCCCAACTAAGCCGCGTATTGGCTCGACTTGAAACACTCGACAATGTTTTGGATGCCCAAAGGGTTAAAGGCGGATAATTAATCCTTGTCGAATAGCCATCATCATAGTAAAATCTTGCCTTCTAAATGGAATTACCTCGGAGTGTTAAAATGGATAGAAAACTTTATTTAAGTTCCAAATATCTTGCGGTTCTGGGTACGCTTGTATCGATCTACATGACCATCTACAAACTCACAGCCAACGATTCAATGTGTCTTGGCAGTGGTGATTGTTCCACCGTAAACGCGAGTTCCTATTCCGAGGTTTTTGGCATTCCGGTTGGTTTTATTGGTTTTCTAGGATATTTCACTCTCTTTCTGCTTTTGCAATACGAAAACAAGATTGAGTTCTTGAAGAAAAATGGAGTTTTAGCGGTATTCGGTTTTACCCTAACTGGTTTCATTTTTACCTTGTGGCTCATCTACATTGAATTTTTTGTACTTTTTGCCCTTTGCCCCTTTTGCTTAATATCACAAGCCACAATGACCATTATGTTTGTGTTATCCAGCATTCGACTTTTTAAACAATTATAAACAGGAGTTATTTATGCCACGAATTCGATGTCACTTTACTGATTGTGTCTTTGTTGACGATGGATATTGTTCAGCGGCCTCGGTGGAGTTCGATCCAGAAACCGGTTGTGTAACCTACAATCCAATGGACGGAGCCAAGGATGATGATCTAATCGACGAAGATGAATTGGACGAATTGGACGAAGAAGATATTGAGGATGGAGACGAAGATTGGACTGACGACGAAGAAGACGAAGAAGAATTTTAATTTATCCCAACCAATTGAATATTTTGAAGAGCGAACTCAAATTGAGTTCGCTCTTTTTTTAATTAACGTAAGAGCCAGAGTTGGTTTTTTAAAATATATCGTTCATAACAAGCTATTTCAAGAAAAGGTCTATATTAAGGGCAATATCCTAAGGACTAACTTTCCTTCTTTTGCAATAGTACGGTAACGCTCTCTACGATAAAGATCAACAAGCCAAACCAAACCAAGCCAAAGCCGATCAAATGGGTATGATCAAATGGCTCACCATATAAATAAACACCCAACAAAAAAGTAACGGTAGGCGTGACATATTGGAAAAAACCGAGGTGAGATAAGGGGATCAGTTTCGCTGCCTGGGCGAACATGATCAACGGGATGGTAGTAACCAACCCACCGCCAATGAGCAAGAGTCGGAAGTTTATGGAGGAGGTTCCAAAGGAAGGGTTGCCAGTGGTCTCGGAATAAAGGACATAGAAAAGCGCGGGGATGAATAGCACCCCAGTTTCAAGAGTGAGCCCAAAGGTGGAATTGAGCTTGGAACGTTTTTTCAGGAAACCATACATACCAAAGCTCAAGGCTAAGCCAAGAGCAATGTATGGAATCGTACCGACGGTTAAAGTTAAATAGATCACGCCTATCGCGGCAAATAGGGCCGCTAACCACTGAAATGGCCGCATTTTTTCGTGTAAGAAGACCACACCGAGCAATACGCTTACCAAAGGATTGATGAAATAACCAAGGCTTGTTTCCACAATGTGGCCTGACGTGACAGCGTACACATAAATCGACCAGTTAGTAGCAAGTAATACCCCAGCAAGACTATAGATCTTGATCGTTTCAAAATTCCAAGCTTGAGACAAAAAATCCTTTGATTGCTTTGTAACAAAAAGAAATAGGACCAATAATAAAAAGGACCAGATGATTCGATGGCTGCTAAGCTGCAATGGATCGATACCGCCGAGCATTTTCCAGTAAATTGGAAAAACAGCCCAACTAATATATGCCCCTAACGCAAAAATATTACCTATGTTTTTCTTCATTCGAACCCTTTGACAAAAAAAGTACTTCGCTCACAAGTCCAGCGAAGTACTTTCGATTATAACGCCCAAAAGTAAAAGGCGCTTTACAATTTCAATTTCCTAAGGCGTAGGCTATTCGTAACAACAAACACGCTGCTAAAAGCCATAGCTCCTGCCGCCAACATAGGGTTCAATACTCCCAACATCGCCGATGGAATAAGCAGAATGTTATAAATGAACGCCCAAAATAGGTTTTGTTTGATGGTACGCATGGTTTGGCGCGATAACTTGAATGCTTTGGACACACTCCGAAGGTCACCTCTAACAAGGGTTACCTCAGCGGCCGCAATAGCGATATCTGTTCCAGTGCCGATCGCCATCCCGATATCCGCTTGCGCTAACGCGGGAGCGTCGTTGATGCCATCCCCCACCATCGCCACCACTTCACCGGCCTGCTGTAATTTAATCACTTCAGCAGTCTTGCCGGCGGGTAACACATCGGAGAAGACCTGGTCGATGCCAACGGATTCAGCGATCGCTTGGGCGGTTAATTTGTTATCACCTGTTAGCATAGCTACGCGCAAACCTAGTTTGTGGAATTCCGCGATCGCTTCTTTCGAGCTTTCTTTCACGGGGTCGGCAATGGCGATGATCCCCACTATCACATCATCTATTGAAATAATGACCGGTGTCATAGCCTGCTTTTGGTACTTTTCTACCTCTTCCCGAATGGTAGCATCCGGTAATCCTGCCTGTTGTTGAAAGCGATAATTACCGATCTTTACCGTTTTCCCTAATACCGATGCGCTTACACCTGAGCCGGGGTCATACGAAAAACCATCTATAGGGCTCAGAATCAATCCACCTTCGGTTGCCTTAGAAACGATCGCGTCTGCTAAGGGGTGTTCGCTCGCCTTCTCAACGCTTGCTGCCAAACGGATCAATTCGTTTTCGGTCATGTCGCCGTAAACCTTGACGCCAACAACCGAAGGCTGCCCACGAGTAACGGTACCTGTCTTATCCAACAAAATGGTAGTAATTCTGCCGGCTTTTTCAAGGATCTCGCTGTTCTTGAAAAGGATGCCATTTTCAGCACCTTTGCCAGTACCAACCATTACCGCGGTTGGCGTTGCCAAACCCATGGCGCACGGGCAGGCGATCACCAGTACCGCCACCATATTTATGATAGCGACCGTCAATGGATCTTCGCCGCCGCCCCAAAAGTACCATCCAATAAAGGTAAGAGCCGCCAGAGTTATGACCGCCGGCACAAAAATCGCCGAGATCTGATCAGCAATCTTTTGGATGGGGGCTTTACTTCCCTGGGCATTTTCAACTAGCTTGATGATCTGCGATAGGATGGTATCTTTTCCCACCTTGGTGGTGCGGTAGACCAGACGTCCTTGCTTATTGATCGTGCCGCAGCTAACTGTAGAACCGACTGTCTTTTCTGATGGGAACGATTCTCCCGTCAGCATGGATTCATCCACCGTGGACATTCCTTCGATCACCATGCCATCGGTGGGGATCTTTTCGCCTGGTTTTACTAAAACGATGTCATCCAGCACGACTTCTTCAACAGGAATGTCTAGTTCAACATTTTCACGTAGAACCTTAGCAGTCTTCGGTTTTAGCCCCATCAGTTTTTTGATGGCATCGCTGGTTCTACCTTTTGCTTTTGCTTCCAGGTATTTTCCCAATCTGATCAGGGTTATGATCACCGCGGCGGTTTCAAAATAGACGTGCCCATGCAGCCAACCCAACGTGATCGGGATTGAATAAAGGAAAGCTGCGGTCGAGCCCATCGCGATCAACACATCCATATTGGCCGACCCATTGGTAAGGGATTTGTAAGCGCCAACATAATATTGCCACCCAACATAAAATTGAACTGGCAAAGCAAGCGCTAAAAGCAGCCAATTGAACCATGGCAACACCATCGGCATGCCATCCATCTTCATGATGAGCCCTAGAGTATCTAGTTCGTAAACTAATTTAGGCAGCAGGCTAAAATCACGCGACATTGAAAGGATAAATAACGGCACAGTAAAAACGAGACCAATTACCAACAAACGAAACTGGTTTCGGACCTCCTTCTCGCGCTCATCACCCTCTACATCGGCATATTCATCGCCGATCAAAGTTCCTTGAAACCCTAGGCTATCGATGTGCTGCTTGATCTCGCTAGCGGTGATCAAGGTTGGGATGAAATTGATATCCACTTTTTCGGTGGTCAGCGATACAAGGAAAGTGTTGATCCCCTCCACTTTTTGCAGAGCTCGCTCCAAGCGACGAACATCATTATCGTCCGCTAATCGCTTGATCGAAAAAGTAAGGTCGCCGGTTGCTACCCCATACCCGGCGCGTTTAATCCTGGCGACGATTTCTTCCAGACCCAGCTTATCACTGTCAAATTCGATAGTGGCCTTTTCTGAGGAGAGATTTACGTTCACCAGCTCGATCCCATCGAGTTTCTTAATATTTCTTTCTACAGTCGCCACACAATTGGCGCACGTCATTCCAGTAATTGGAAGATTTATTTGTTTTTGAGTTGTCATTTTAAAGATCGATCCAACCTCCGGGCATTATTCAGCCACAGGATAATTGATCGCCTTTAATGTTTCCTTGATCACTTGTTCACTGGCGGGGGTTTCAAAACTGATCACGACAGATTTAGAACCGGCATTTGCCATGACAGCCTTAACACCTTCTACATCCGAAATCTCGGTTTGAATGGTATGGACACAATGCCCACAGCTAATATTTGGCACGGAATAAGTTACAGTTTGCATTTGATTTCTCCTAATTTAATTTTTTTGTGAAGTGGCAAAAACATCGGTAATTTCTTCAAGCACACGGGCTCGTTCATTTGGATCCTCACCACGAATAGCGGTTGTGACGCAGGAGCTGAGATGGTCTTTTAAGATCGCCTCACTAACTTTATTAAGAGCCGCTTGTACCGCTTGCACCTGTTTGATCACATCGATACAGTAAGCATCGTCTTCTACCATGCGAATGATTCCGCGCAGGTGACCATCGATCGTTTTAAGCCGTTGAAGAGTATCCTGATTTTGCATTTGCCATTTTCTCCTACCCACCCCCTATGGGGGGGGGCTATATTTATTTTACATCTTCCGAGGAAGTTGTCAAGTCCAAATTAATAGGTGGCTCACATTTTTGGCTTAAAAAGAGAGTGTGGGCGAATGCCACACTCTCTTATCTTTTTCTATTATTTTAAAAAATCGATGCTTATTTCGCTATCCAGCTAACTACATACTCGGTCAGGTCATCCGGCATCTCAATTTTTGGATCCAAATCGATCCACTGACCTGGCAAGTTTTGCTCCCGAGCCGTGAGCTCGAAATGGCACATCGCGATTCCACTATCTAAGCGCTGTATGTCTTGAACGCCCAAAAAACGAATAATGATACCTTCGCGATAGCCTTTTGTTCGCTGAAGGTAAAAATGAAAATTCCCATCTTTTTGTACTATTCGCCAAGGTTGTTTGTTCGAAGCCGAAGGTCCCCGGCGTACCATCTCCAGCGCTGTTTCCCATTTGCCGGCTTGTTGTTTGGTAAGTGGTGAACCGAATGTATCGATAAAGAAAAGCTTATCCCACGATAAGCGCTGGTCGGCATTTATGCGTTTTCGCAACAACCCTTCACGAGCCTGTTTTAGATCAATGTAATTGCCAATGGGGGTTACAGCCGGAATAATTTCACCTAGTTCAGCTTTAATTTTTTGAGAAAAGGTACTGCGGGTAAAACTACCTCCAAGCCAACAGGTGCCTAAACCAAGTGAGGTTGCGTATAAGATGATCTTTTCCATCAAAAAACCGTAATCCTCAAGGTTTTTCCCTTCTGGGGAAATGGTACCAATGACATAGGCTGTAGCGCCTTGGATAAAACCGTACGTCCCTAGCTCTTGTAAACTGCTGTTGTCCACCTCGGTTGCGGCAACTAAATAAAACTTAGCTTTGCTTCCAAAAGGGCCAAGGTTCAAGTTTTGAACGTATAGCTCTAAAAGGGAGCGGTTTTCAGTTGATAACGGCTTCTCATTGTAAGTTCTGCAAGAAAAACGATCGAGAATGATTTGCGTGATGTTTTCCATCCGGTTAGGCGCCTTCCTATTTGATAGATTCCGATCATTTTCCATTTCCAACTATCCTATCAGGAAATTTCCAATAAATTAATTATACTCGCGCCTATACCTTTGTACTCGGTTCTTCCGAAAAAATTACAATTTCATTGTGGTTTTGAACACGGGTATCGAGAAATGATAATATCAAATCACATAAGCCCAAGAGGCTTCCCGTTTGGACAGTTTATCTAGGGTTCAGCGGGAATAGGAGATGATGATGAACAAAATTATTAGAATAGCAATCCTGGCTTGCATGGTTGTAACCTTGTTATCAGCACAGAATTCTGCTCTTGCCGCGGAGAACCCCGGCTGGCAAAATTTTGGTGGGAGTATTAATAATACAGTATGGACTTCCTTATTAGACCCTTCTGGCAACCTCTTTCTAGGTGGCGATTTCACAACCGACCCTTCGGGTGTGGATGTTGGGCATGTTAGTAAATGGAATGGTACCACTTGGGAGAAAATGGGGCTTGGTACTGATGGGGCTGTCCTATCCTTCGCGTCCGATATTCCAAAAAATATTTACACCGGTGGCGCATTCACCAAAGTAGGTGGAAAAACAGTTAGGAAAGTAGTGAATAGGATCGTTCGCTGGGATACCGGCGAAGGTGGCTGGAATTATATGCAGACAGGGGCGAATAACATCGTTTTTGCCGTTACCGCGCCATCTTCTAACAAGGTTTACGCTGGCGGCACCTTCACTAAGATCGGTTCAACCGGCGCTAATAGGGTTGCCCGATGGAATGGCACTACTTGGAATAATCTAAAAACTGGCACCTCTGGCCCAGTTTATGCTCTGGCTGTTGACTCAGCTGGAAATCTCTATGCTGGCGGTAATTTCAAATCTGCTGGCGGTGTGACCGTAAATAATATCGCAATGTGGGATGGATCCAGATGGTCTGCTCTAGGCGGTGGAACAAGCGCGACGGTTCGATCGATCAAGATCGACAACAACGGTAATGTACTCGTTGGGGGCTATTTTGTCACCGCGGGTGGGACAACCGTAAACGGCATAGCAAAGTGGAATGGAGCAACATGGTCCGCCTTTGGAAGTGGAATCTCAAGTAATGGTGGTGTTGGAACAGTTTATAGCATTCAAACGAACGCCGCGAACGAGGTATTCATTGGCGGCACATTTATCAACGCCGGCGGTGTAGTAGTGAATAATATCGCAAAGTGGGATGGCGCTTCCTGGACCGCTATTGAAACCGGCGTAACCGGGGCTGTTTATACGATTGCCCTTGACCAAACCAAAAACCGCTTGTATGCCGCGGGTGCTTTCTCGCAAGATGGGGCGAAAACAAAAGTTCTAAACCGTGTAGCCTTTTACGATCTCTCGATCGTTCCATAAATTTTGTATCAATCCTTCAAAAGCCCTGCGCAAAAAGCGCAGGGTTTTTTCGTTTTAAATTGCTGATCAGTTGGCAATTTTAGAGGGTGTGTAAGGTCCAAACATTCGGTTCAATATACAATCCTAGATCAAGTTCCACTTGCATCTTTAGAGGGACCAATCCCCCAGGAATTGTGTAGAGACCATTTGTCGCGAATTTCAGACCGGTCCATTTCTCCCACATCACAACAGACCCTTTGATCTCCATTGCCTTATGACACGGATGAAGGATGGTAGCCCCTAGTTTCACATGAGTTCTCAGCCAAGCATCAAAGGGTAAACCAGCCTCATCCTTCCAGGTGATATAGTCATCGATACTAACAAGCGGATATTGGCTTTTTTGATTTGGCCTTACTGGCGCTACCAACCGGCTATATCCTTTTTCTTTTGCAATTGCGCGCATATGTTCCACCATCAATTTACTCAAACCCTGTCCACGAGCCTCTGGATGGATCGCGATCTGGATCGCGCTTAGGGTTTTAGGGGTACGTCCTGCTTTATGATCCTCAACACCTTGCCGAAAAACCCAATCCCAACCTTCATCGGGTAGATCCGCTGGATCACCATCCCAGTGAATGGGAATGCTGTTCGCCATCGCGATTGTTCTTCCTGATATTGCGTCCATCAACGCAAATTGGTATTCAGGAAACCGACCGTTCAGGTCATCCCATAATTCATCCGCGACTGGATCATGAAGCATAAACTCAGGCCAGCAACTAGATGCTAACCCGCTTAATTTTTCATCATAAGAAGGTGTATCGGTTGGCGTGAAGAAAGCCACTTTTGCAGGATCCATTCCTTATTTTTCCTTTTTTTATATTACTTTAATGGAGATTGCGTCAAAACGCCATTTTCAATTTTCCATAGGTCCGTGGTGAAATGTTCGATAAAATAGCGATCGTGTACTACAGCGATCGCGGTTCCTTCAAAACGGGATAAAGCCTGTTCAAAGCGGGCTCGTGATGGAATATCAAGGTGATTGATCGGCTCATCTAGAACCAACAAATTGCACCCTTTGGCTACCAATAACGCTAGCTGAAGCCTTGTTCGTTCACCGTAGGACATTTCGCTGTTTGGACGTAATGGCGAATCGCCGGCAAAGAGGAAATAATGCAGAAAATGCCGCGCTTCGGTTTCATTAAAATCTGAAACTTGTTGAACCAATTGCAATGGTGATAGATCTCCTGCCATGCCCTCTTGCTCTTGTGTCATTAATCCAACAACACTGCTTGCTCCAATTCGAACCTTCCCGCCAAGCGGCGGAATTATTCCCATAATAGTGCGAAGAAGACTGGTTTTACCAGCGCCATTTTGCCCAGTTATGGCAATTCGCTGACCGCCTCGAATAGTGAAATTACAACCCGTTAGCAAGGGAGCATTGCTGGTGTATCCTATTTTCAGATCTTCAGCAATTACAACATCGTTGGATAGATGCGTAGGTATACCAAAATCCAATTTTAGCTGCCAGCTTGGTTTTGGGCGTTCCAGCCTGTGTTCGCTCAGTATCTTTTCTATTCGAGCTTCTATGGCTTTGGCGCGGCCAGCGGTATTCTTAGTGGCCTTGTTGCCAAAAAAACCTGTAGCGAATTTGTCACCACTATCGGCTTTACCGCCTTTTTTCATTTTTGTTAACCCGCGAAGGTGTTGAGCCGCGGCTCTTAGGCCGTCGATTTGTTCCTGTTGATCGGTAAAGGCTTGTAATTGCAACTCTTGTTCCCTTACTTTTTGTCCGATGTAATCAGTGTAATTTCCATCATAACGACGGATCCCTTCTTGCTTAGGATCTAACTCAAGAATAGTATTAACCGTATTATCCAAAAAAGCCCTATCATGCGAAACAACCAATACACCCCCAGAGAACTTCTCTAACCAATTTTCCAACCACTCTAACATAGAAATATCCAAGTGATTGGTTGGCTCATCCAGCAACAACAGGTTCGGGGAATCCATCAATAGCCTCGCTAACATAAGGCGTGTCTTTTGGCCGCCACTAAGAATTCCAACTGGAGTATTCAGCGGAAAGTGTGCCAACCCTAGCGGACCGAGGACACCATATACGTCGATCACCGGGTTGGATGATCGCGTCAATATCTCGTCAAATTGCTTTTGCACGGTTTCGTCATTCGGAAATTTCGACAATCGATCCGCTAACATCACTAGCTGGCTTTCATCAAATTGAGATTGATCCGATGAGAATAGTGTCTCGCCAAGGTAGGCAGATATTGGTTGGTCTGGAAGCGCTACCATCCCCTGTTCTAGATACCCCAAACGGTAATCGGGGCGAGGCAATGTGACCGTGCCAGTATCTGGTTGATCTATTCCAGCCAAAATCCGCATGAGCGTGGTTTTCCCGCAACCATTAACACCGATCAGACCGATCCTATCCTTGTGATTGATGGAAAAGGAAACATCGGTGAGCACCTTATGTATTCCGTAACGTTTAGAAATTTGATGAGCTGAAAGCATCGCAATACCATTTGATCAACTTCTACAATTAATCATACAACAAACTTTTATGGCCTTCTTATTGCCGAAAAGGTGAGAATTCGATGGTTTTTGTAGCTTATTCAACCATCTCATGAGTAGTTTGGTATTGTGAATATTAACACTAAATGTTATTACTTTTTCTTATTATGCTTGATTTTTTTAAAGTTTTTGCTATCCTATTAAGAATCTATTTTTCATTCAGGAGCGAGAAAATAAATGGCCACTACTGCACCAGACCCAGAGTTTTATTATCCATCAGAAGACATCGTTTCAAAAGCCATATTAAAAGACTGGGATGGGACAGCCGCCGCCGCCCTAAAAGACCCCGCAGCTTTTTGGGAAAAAGAAGCCTTGGAATTAGAGTGGTTTTCTCCATGGAATAAGGTTTTGGATGATAGCAACAAACCCTTTTACCGTTGGTTCGATGGCGCTAAAACAAATATCGCGCACAACGCGATCGACCGCCATTTAAAGAATTTCCGCAAAAACAAACTGGCATTAATATGGGAGAGTGAAGACGGAAGGTATGATCGAACTTTTTCTTACTACTCCCTTAACCGCGAAGTCTCCCGTATGGCGAATATCATCAAAGCGATGGGTATTGTCAAGGGCGACCGAGTTACTATTTATATGGGCCGCATCCCTGAGATCGTTTTCGCTATGTTGGCTTGCGCCAAGATCGGCGCTATTCACTCTGTGGTGTTTGGCGGTTTCTCGGTAGATGCCCTGCATGGTCGTATCTCGGATAGTGAATCCAAATTGGTGATCACCTGCGATGGTTCCTTCCAAAATGGCAAGCTGGTGGAATTAAAAAGCATTGTTGATGAATCACTAAAACACTGCCCTACCGTTGAAAACGTGATCGTAGTTAAACGCACCGGTAACGAAGTCATTATGGAAGCTGGCCGTGACCATTGGTACCACGATCTTTGCGCACTGCCGATTGCCAATGGTAAATGCGCCACAGAGGTCATGGACGCCGAAGACCCCTTGTTCATTTTGTACACATCCGGCTCTACTGGCAAACCAAAAGCTATTTTGCACACCCACGGCGGTTACATGGTGGGTACCTACTCAACGATGAAGTATGCCTTCGATATTAAAGATGAAGATCGCTTTTGGTGCACAGCTGATCCAGGTTGGATCACAGGGCACTCCTACATTGTCTACGGTCCCTTGTTGAATGGCGCGACCGTATTCATGTTCGAAGGCGGACCTGCCTTCCCTTACCCCAACCGTTGGTGGCAACTGATCGAGCGTTACGGCGTTTCTATTTTCTATACCGCGCCGACCGCTATCCGCTCGCTAATGCGCTTCGGCGAGGCCTGGCCGAATAAACACGACCTTTCTTCACTGCGCCTACTCGGTTCCGTTGGTGAACCGATCAACCCTGAAGCATGGAAATGGTTCTATCGCGTTATTGGTAAGGAACGGTGCCCGATCATAGATACCTGGTGGCAAACTGAAACCGGTGCCTTTATGATCACTCCAACCCCCGTTGTACCATTAAAACCTGGTTCGGGCACCCGCCCCTTCTTCGGACAAAACGCTGAGATCGTTGATGAAGAAGGAAATCAGGTTGAAGACGGGCAGGAAGGCTACTTGGTGCTGACCAATCCGTGGCCTTCTATGCTGCGCACCATTTACCGCGATCCCGATCGATATGTAAATTCCTATTGGAGTAAATTCCCTGGCAAGTACATGACCGGTGATTCCGCTCGGCGCGACAAGGATGGTTATTACTGGATCATTGGTCGCGTTGACGATGTGATCAAAGTATCTGGTCATCGGCTCGGTACCGCTGAGATCGAGTCAGCGCTCATTACCCATACCGCTGTGGCTGAAAGCGCGGCGATCGGTCTTCCGCACGAAGTAAAAGGTCAGGCCATCTTCTGTTTTGTTCAGCTAAAACCTGGGTTCGCCCCTAGTGAAAGCCTTAGCGAAGAGTTACGACAACACGTTGCTCATCATCTTGGCCCCATTGCCCGCCCTGAGGAAGTGAAATTTATCGACAAATTGCCCAAGACTCGTTCAGGTAAAATTATGCGCCGTGTGTTAAAAGCCCGTGCGCAAGGTCTGCCTGAGGGCGATCTTTCGACCTTGGAAGACTAAATACTAGTTTTTTCTAAATAATAAAAACTGGACCATTGAAATTTTTCAATTGGTCCAGTTTTTTATTTCAGTAGAAGCGAAATTTAATCAGTTGTCTGATCTTCGTTCAAAAACATTTCTTGACGTAATACTACAATGATCTCGCCATATGTCCCCAAAGCTTCTATTCCAGCTTTCGTTAGCGCATATGTACCCCGCGCCACTTTTTCGAACCAGCCATAATGATTACTTCGCAAAAGTGTATGCGTTTTATCATTGCCAGTTAGACTTCGAAGCTCCTTGATGCTTAAACTTCCTTTATCGAATAAACAAGAAGCGATTAACAGTGCTTTTTCTCGGTAAACCGTCACCAATTTCCCATTCGTTCCGCCTACATTGTAGTCATCGT
>CAIRYE010000168.1 GCA_903882765.1 uncultured Anaerolineae bacterium | reverse complement strand
GACGGATGGCGGTGTAGAGCATATCGTAGCCGACGGTGTGGCTAAAACGGATGCTGGTGCCGGTGCCGGCGGCGAGGGCGCTGATGACCTCGGGGCGGGTGAGGTGGTTATCGAGCAGGGTAGGGTCTTCTTCGGATTCGCCGAGGACGTTGCCTTGGGGATCGATGAGGGTGACGCGGGCGTTGAGCAGGTCTGCCCAGTGGGCGACGACGGGCTTGAGGGCTTGCGGATCGCTCCAGTTGGGGAGGGTGGATTCGCCGATGATCTGGGCTTCGAGGGTGAGCTGACGCTCGAGCTGGGCGATGTAGGATTGTTGGAAGAAGTTGGAGAGGTAGATGCCCAAGCCGAGCATAAAGGCGAGGATGAGCAGGATGTAAGGAGCGGCGATGCGCCAACGGATCTTATTCATAGCGTAATTATCCTTCGAAGCGGTAACCGGAACCGCGGACGGTGATGAAACGGATGGGGTTTTCGGGACTGACCTCGAGCTTTTCGCGTAGCCAGCGGATGTGGACATCGACCGTGCGTGTGCCGCCGCCGAAATCCCAACCCCAGACTTGCTCTAGGAGACGCTCGCGGGAGAGGGCTTGGCCGCGGTGGCGGGCGAGGTAGAGCAGTAGTTCGTATTCTTTTGGTTTGATGGCGATGGGGTGGTCGTTGAGGGAGACCTCGCGGCGGGTTAGATCGATGGTGAGGTTGCCAAAGGTGAGGGCTTCGTTGGGGGTGGCGGTGGTGGTGCCGTCTTCGCGGTGGAGCGCCTCGCGGCGCAGGTTGGCTTTTACGCGCGCCAATAGCTCGCGCATGCTGAAGGGCTTGGTGATGTAGTCGTCGGCGCCGATCTCGAGGCCTACTACGCGGTCGATCTCGTCATCGCGGGCGGTGAGCATGAGGATGGGCATGTTGAATTTTTCGCCGCGCAGGGTGCGGCATACTTCGAAGCCATCCATTTTGGGAAGCATGAGATCGAGAATCATGAGGCTGAGGGTGCCGCCAAGGCGGCGGGCGATATCTACGGCGGCTTGGCCATCGGCGGCAACTTCTACGGCGTACTCTTGCTTTTGCAAGTTGTAGGTAAGGGTTTCGCGCAGGGAACGATCATCTTCTACGAGCAGGATGGTGGGCATTTGTTCTCTCTCTTTTATCTGTTTCATTATAGTAGTATTTTGGGTGGGGATGTTAAGGAATTGTTAAGGGGTGCTCGATGTGGGTTTTTGGGGAAGGGGGAAGGGCGGGTTCACGCAAAGGCGCTGAGACGGGAATGGAAGGGCAAGTGCGGGTTCACGCAGAGGCGCTAAGACGGCAAAGGAAGGGCATTTTGGGGGTAGGGCAAGGGCGGGTTCTCGCTAAGGACGCTAAGGGCGCGAAGAAGGGCTAAGGGCGTTTCACACAAAGACACACCGGTCTCGATGGAACCTACCGGGAACACTAAGAAGGGCTTTTTGGGGGAAGGGTGGGTTCACGCTGAGGGGCTTAGACGAGAAAGGAAGGGTAAGTGTTGGAGACTTGTGGTCACTCGCTGGTGCTCGGACAGGTGAACGGCGCAGGTGGGGTGCTTGGGCAGGGGGATGAGGGTATGCAGGGGCTTTACCATAAAAGAACCGCCAAAGTGGTTGGCTTTGGCGGTTTGGGTTTTTATTCTTCCGAGGTGTCTTCGGTATCTTCGGTGGCTTCGTTATCCCCGGTGTCGATGTCTTCTTCCGAGTCTAGGATGTCGGGGTCGGCTTCGAGGATGTTTGCATCTGGGAGGATGTCATCTAGCGGCATTACGGGGCCTTCTTCGCCTACTACTTGTTCTAGGTCGGCGGCTTTGATGCGGGCCATGGAGACTACGTAGTCGTTTTCGCCGAGGTTGATGAGTTTGACGCCTTTGGTGGCGCGGCTGGCTTCTTTGATGATGTTGACGTTGAGGCGCAGGATGATGCCGTTGGAGGAGATGATGGTGAGATCATCGCCTTTTTGGACGACGCGTGCGGCAGCTACTTTGCCGATGACGGCGATGGCTTTTCTATCGATGGTGGCAGCGCCTTGGCCGCCGCGGCCTTGCAGGTTGTAATCTTCGAGCGGGGTTTGCTTGCCTACGCCGCCTTTGGTTACTACTAGCAGGCTGGCGCCTGGCTCTACGATCTCCATGCTGCAGACCACATCATCTTGGTTTAGGCGAATGGATTGTACGCCGGCGGCGCTGCGGCCCATGGAGCGGATGTGTTTGACCGGGATCTTGAGACCGCGGCCTAGTTCGGTGACGATCATGGCTTGGTCGTCTTCGTTGCAGAGGTGGGCCCAGCCGAGGGAGTCGTTATCGGCGAGGGTGACGGCGATCATGCCGCTTTGGCGTACGGCGGCGAATTCGGTGAGGGGTACACGCTTCATGCGGCCGCTGGTGGTTGCTAGCATGCAGTAGCCGTAGGAGGTGAAATCTTTGATGGCGAGGGTGGCGGTGACTTTTTCGCCGGCGTTCATGGGCAGCACGTTGTAGATAGATGTGCCTTTGGCGGTGCGGTCGGCCTCGGGGATCTGGTAGACCTTTTCGGTATACACTTTGCCTTTATCTGAGAAGAAGAGGACGGTGTAGAGGGTGCGGGCGGGGAACATGAACATGATCTCATCTTCCTCGCGGGTGGTGTGGCCCATTACGCCACGTCCACCGCGGGCTTGGCTGCGGTAGGTGGCGGCGTTGGTGCGTTTGATGTAGCCGCGTTGGGTAACGGTTACGAGGACGGCTTCATCTTGGACGAGGTCTTCGTCGCGGAGTTCTTCTTTGATGTCGCCGCTGATCTTGGTGCGGCGTTCGTCGCCATATTTTTCGGAGAGCTCGACCATATCATCTTGGATGAGGGCGAGTTTTTTACGGTGGTCGCCGAGCAGGTCTTCGAGGTAGGCGATGTTATCGCGCACTTGGCGGGCTTCTTCTTCGATCTTCATGCGCTCGAGGGCGGCCAGACGACGGAGTTGCAGGTCGAGGATGGCTTGGGCTTGCAGCTCTGAGAGCAGGAAGCGGGTCATGAGGCCATCTTTGGCGGCGTCGGCGCTATCGGACTTGCGAATGAGGGCGATGACGGCATCGAGGTTGGAGATGGCGATGAGGAGGCCATCGAGGATGTGGGCGCGGGCGCGGGCTTTTTTGAGCTCGAACTGGGTGCGTTTGGTGATGACATCGATGCGGTGCTCGATGAAGATCTGAAGGCTGCGTTTTAGGGTGAGGGTACGCGGTTCGCCATTGACAAGCGCCAGCAGTTGAACGCTGAAGGTACTTTGCAAGGCGGTGTATTTGAAGAGTTGGTTCATCACCTTTTTGGGCTGGGCGCCGCGTTTTAGTTCCACCACGATGCGCATACCACGTTGGTCGCTTTCGTCGCGCATATCGCTGATCTGATCGATCTTATCTCCACGGACGAGTTCGGCGATGCG
>CAIRYE010000167.1 GCA_903882765.1 uncultured Anaerolineae bacterium | reverse complement strand
TTTGCAACAAAATATCATTCAGATCATCCAAAAGATAGAACCACAAGTGCAATTGATCCAACAGATCAGAGCATCAAGCCGCTATGATAAAACCCGCTTGCTGATCGAAAAAACGAATGGTGATGAAGATATTGTTGAGATAGTACGCGAAGCCTTGAACCATTATTGGGGTGGACCTAAGCTAACCAGCTCACCACTCACTAAGCTTAAGATCATTCAGGAAACCGCTCGTAAGGATTTTGAAGGGAATATTCCCAACGCGCTTAGAGCCGTATTGAAAAAAGCGGTCGAACAGATCAAACCGGAAGGGGATCGACGTTTCACGACGGAATGGATCCTTTATAACATTCTAGAACTTAAGTTTTTTGAAGGCCGCAAAGTGCGTGAGGTCGCAAATCGACTTGCTATGTCTGAGGCGGACCTATATCGCAAACAACGCGTAGCAGTAGAATCTGTAGCGAAAGCAATTTTGGAAATGGAAGAACAAGTTTCTGAAGAAACTAATTAGTAATGCCTGGGTAATCGGGGATTTCAAAGTGTTAGGAAAACGCACATTAATAAATTACAATGTTAACGAATAAAATAAATATTAAAATGGCTAAACGAACCCCAAGAAAACAACGTTATTTGCTCGCTGAACCATCCCAAAAAAACCTGAGCCAATGGATCAGCGAATTAAATGAAAAATTTGATGGCTCCACTTTTGATATTTCAGGTGTAGTGATTTTCTCTTTTGCTTTAATGTCCCTGCTTGCCTTGATGGGGCTCACCGGCGGCAGTTTACTAACCCCTTGGGCAAACACATTGTGGCGTTGGTTTGGATACGGCGCAGTGTTTGTCATGGGCGGAATCGGGGTTAGCGGTTTGCTGATCATTCGCAAACCCAAAGAGGGCAGAAATGAGATCGATTGGTGGAAATTTGTAAAGTTTGAAGTATTGTTACTTCTACTGCTCATGTTTCTTACCCAAACAGGGGGCATATCGATCGAGAGGGCAGAATCTGGGCTAGATGGCGGCTACACAGGGTGGGCATTGGCCGGAATATTAGCGCTAATTATCCCTAATTTATTCTTACAGGGACTTATAACCTTTCTATTCTTGGTATTTTTCTTTTTCCTTACCTTTGACCTATTCCCCGTCGTCGAACAATTTTTGTCCTCAATATCCAATCCAGATGGGGCTAGGAGTAAGAACGAATCATCCACCTTCCCCGAACCTGCGGAGAATCCTTTTGAAGTAGGGAATTCGAAAACCAAAGATCAGCCACGGCGCAGCACCCACACCACCTTGCCGATCGAATTTCGCAAAAATTTGAAGGCGACTCAGGATAACGACCTAACCTCAACGATGGTTTATGAACGGAACGAACAATTACCTCCTTTAACACTTCTTTCAAATGAACAAAACACAGCCATAGATGAAAAACATATCAATACCACGGCAGGGTTGATCGAAAAAACCTTGGCCGATTTTGGAGTTCCCGCAAAGGTGATTGGCTACCGAACCGGCCCGATCGTGACGCAATACGCGGTGCAACCTGGTTATATTAAAAAACCGGGATCGACTGAAACAGATGAACAGGCAATGAAAGTTCGCGTTTCACAAATTGCTAACCTTCAAAGTGACCTTGCCCTGGCAACCTCCGCTTTTCGCTTACGCATCGAAGCCCCTGTGCCCGGTCGCGCTTATATCGGCATCGAAGTGCCAAACAGCCAACTTACCGCGGTTCGGCTTAGGCCCATTCTCGAGAGTGAGCCCTATAACAAGCTTAAAACACCTTTGGCATTTGCTTTAGGGCGTGATGTTTCAGGGCATCCTTTGGTGGCAGACCTAGCAAAAATGCCGCATTTACTGGTTGCCGGGCAAACTGGTTCCGGAAAATCGGTTTTTATCGCCGCTTTGGCAGCCTGTCTGGCAATGAACAACCACCCTGACGAAATGCGATTGGTCATGATCGATGTGAAAATGGTGGAACTGATCCGATTCAATGGTTTACCCCATTTATTGGGCAAAGTAGAAACTGACGTTCAACGTATCTTAGGGGTGTTGCGCTGGCTGGTAAACGAAATGGAACACCGCTATCGTTTATTAGAAGGCAATCGCTCACGCGATCTGAACGCCTATAACAAGAAAACAAAGAATCGATTACCGCGGATCGTTGTTATTATTGATGAACTTGCCGACCTAATGATGTCATCGCCAGAACAAGTAGAAGTGAATCTGGTACGCCTCGCCCAAAAAGCAAGGGCAACCGGTATCCACTTGGTGGTAGCCACCCAAAGACCAAGCACAGATGTAGTTACCGGCACGATCAAAGCCAACTTCCCAGCCCGCTTGGCTTTCGCGGTCGCATCGGGTATCGATAGCCGGGTCATCCTTGATTCGACAGGCGCTGAATCGTTGTTGGGTAAGGGCGACTTGCTCTTTCTTGATCCTGCCGTTGGCAACCCTGTTCGGGCACAAGGCGTTTGGATCACCGATAACGAGATCGAGAAGATCATTGCCCATTGGCAAAAAGAAATTCAAAATAAAAATGACGCTCCCCCTTGGGAAAGCTTGCTGTACGAACCCCAGGAAGATAGCAATGACGCGCTGATCGACCAGGCTATCGAAATCGTTCGATCCAGCCAAAAAGCCAGTGCCTCGCTGATCCAGCGTAAATTAAAGATCGGCTATCCGCGAGCTGCCCGACTGATCGACCAATTAGAGGAAATGGGCGTAGTTGGCCCCTCTATGGGTGGTGGAAAAGACCGCGATGTATTAGTAGACCCAATTGGCAACGACGAAGAAATTGAATAAAAAATTCAAATATCAGGATAGATAATGGAAACAAATACACAAACCGAAAAGAAAAGATCATTTACCGACAATATGCGCCTTTGGTTCAAAGGTGTAACCGAACCGACGGCTAAATTCCTAAATGGCCTCGGCATTACCCCGAATGCCATGACCATCCTTGGCTTACTTGGGAATATGGTTGGAGCGTGGTTCCTTTCTCAGGGGCGAATCGTAGAAGGTGGTTTGTTTATTTTGGTGTGTACGCCATTCGATGCTTTGGACGGAACCATGGCACGATTACGCGGAGAAGTGACCGAGTTTGGCGCGTTTGTTGATTCTGTTTCCGATCGGTACTCTGAGTTATTCATTCTCGGCGGGTTGCTGTATTACTATTCCATCTCCAATGATGAGACCACGACTATTTTGGTGTATGTAGCGGCGGCTGGCTCCATCTTGGTTTCGTATGTAAAAGCGCGTGCTGAATCTCTCCACTTAAACGCCAACACAGGAATTCTTACCAGAATGGAACGTTACCTGGTGGTTACACCTTTGTTGCTGCTCAACCAACCTATTATCGCTATATGGATCTTGGCAATTCTCACGAATGTTACCGCTTTACAACGAATTTTTAAAGTAAGACAAGAAGCAACAAAGAAGTAATAAACAATGACATTCGCCTTTGATGGTATTCACCTATTTTTTGGCAGCCACGATTTTACGATCTATTATTACGGGATCATATTGATGAGCGGTACCCTTGCCGGCGGTTTATTAGCCCAGCGGTTTGCTCAAAAAATGGGGGAAGATTCCGACAAATTATGGGATCTGATGATCTGGTTGATCATTGGAGGTATTGTTGGCGCAAGGCTATGGCACGTGTTTACACCGTCTCCTAGCTTGGTTGCCAGCGGTATTACCACCCAGTATTACCTAACCCACCCTTTGGATCTGATCAACCTGCGCCGTGGTGGATTGGGTATTCCGGGAGCGGTGTTGGGCGGTGCTTTGGCATTGTATTTGTTTTCCATCAAAAATAAACTCAATTTCGTACGCTGGCTTGATATCAGTTCCTTTGGACTAGCCTTAGGTCAGGCTATTGGCCGTTGGGGGAATTATTTCAACCAAGAACTTTATGGCAAACCAACCGACCTTCCTTGGAAAATTTTTATCTCGCCTGAACATCGGATGGCCGACTATCAACAAGTTGCCTATTACCACCCTTTGTTTCTTTACGAAAGCCTATGGAACCTGCTTAACCTTAGCCTATTAGTACTAATTTTTAATAAACGGTCTTCCAATTATAAGGATGGTGATATATTCCTAACGTATCTGATCATCTACCCTCTCGGAAGATTTCTGTTGGACTTCCTGCGTGTAGATGCTTCTGTGCTTAATGGCATCAACGCCAACCAAACATTTATGGGAATAATTTTGTTATTCGCGGCGGGTACACTGGTTTGGAGGCATCAAAAATAACACCTTAGGATAATTTTATTTTCCAATGGCATCAAAACTTATCATACTTGGTTCATCCAACGCCATTCCCACAACGGGAAGTGACAATACTATGCTATCGATCATCACAGAAAATTCAAGGGTGTTGATCGATAGCGGAATCAATCCTATCGTGAAGTTGGACGAAGCGGGCTTGGATATCAATGCCTTTGACGACATTATCATTACCCATTTCCATCCCGACCACGTCTCCGGTCTACCTATGCTCCTTATGACGATGTGGTTAACCGGCCGAAAAACCCCGATCACCATTCATGGATCAGACCACTCCATCGATCGTATGGAAAAAATGATGGACCTATTTGATTGGGATAAATGGCCAAATTTTTTCCAAGTCAATTATCACCGGATCCCTCACATAGTTAGCCAAACCATCCTCGAAACGCCTGAAATTCACATTTCCGGCACACCTGTCAGTCATTTTATCCCAACCATGGGCTTACGAATGTACTTCAAGCAAGAAGATAAGGTTGTAGGTTACTCCTGCGACACCGAACCTTGTCCCGGCGTGATCACCATAGGGAAGGAAGCTCATCTGTTGATCCATGAAGCGACCGGGCCAGAAAAAGGGCATTCCTCCGCGGGACAGGCCGCTGAAACAGCAATGCGGGCAAATGCCAAAGAATTATTATTGATACACTATCCAACTGGTAAGTATCAACAAAAGGATATTATTGAAGAAGCTAGGCAAGTTTTTACAGGTAAAATTAGTCGAGCTGTAGATATGCAGACCATTCAAATCGATTGAACCGGTCGTTGATCACATACTCAATTTTTTTTACTACATTAGGTCAGAAGGTGTATTATGCGAACCCCATTTGTTGCAGGTAATTGGAAAATGAACAAGACCGTTGCTGAAGCTCGTGACTTGGTTTCAGTGATGGGAAAAGAACTAAACAAGATCGAAAATATTGATATCGTGCTTTGTCCTCCTTTTATTTCTATCTTAGCTATCGCGAATTTACTTCAGGATACAAAAATTGGCGTAGGCGCGCAAAACATTCACTGGGAAGAAAAAGGCGCCTTCACAGGTGAAGTTTCCCCCTCTATGGTGAAGGAATTCTGCAATTATGTCATTATCGGTCATTCTGAAAGGCGCAGCTATTTTGGTGAAACCAACGAGACTGTAAACAAGAAAGTTCACGCCGCGATAAAAAATGGACTAACTCCTATCGTATGTATCGGTGAAACATTGGAAGAAAATAAAGCAGGTAGAACCTCTGAAGTAGTGAGCAGCCAAACCCTCGAAGGTCTAAAGGGAATCGACGCTGCCACTGCCGCGGGAATCGTGGTTGCCTACGAGCCTGTTTGGGCTATAGGAACCGGCCTCGCCGCCACCGCGGATGATGCCCAAAACGTACATAAAAATATCGTGCGGAAATCCTTAACCGATCTCTTTGGCGAGGATGCCGCGCAGAAAATTCGAATTTTATATGGTGGCTCCGTTAATGCCGCCAACGCCGCCGATTACTTTACCCGCGAAGATATTGATGGCGCGTTGGTTGGCGGAGCCAGCCTGAAGACCGAAGATTTTGTCGCTATCGCTAAAGCTGCGTCCAAATAATTGAGTCAAACCGAAAACAGCACGGTCGCGACCGTG
>CAIRYE010000166.1 GCA_903882765.1 uncultured Anaerolineae bacterium | reverse complement strand
CCCTCGGTCTGTTCATCGGCAAAGCGAGGATCTGTGGAGCCAAGCCGGATATCGGTGACCAAGCCGTAGAAGCGCAGGTTTTCACTATCTGTAACCACAAAACTACCTTCTTGCACCGTCACGGGGTCCACGGTTAGGCGGGCCAAAAAACTTTCACGCAGGCTTCCGCCCACGATGTAACCGATCGATCGTTGTTCGTTCATCATCTCTCCCCTACTCTGGCAAAATCTCGCTGACGGAGTTCAAAACATCCATCAACACAGTGTAATCATCGCGCAATTGTGTGATCAATTCGCGGGTGGCTTTGGCGATCCAATCGTTCTTGCTCGCGCCGTGGGCATCACCGGCTTGCCTTAGGTGCGCGGCGATCAGCTCGCCAACAGGGGCATCTTGCGTGCGCAACAGGTGGCGCAGGTAGCCAAAGCGGCCGGCATCGGTAAATTCAACGATCTCGTCATCCTCACATAAGAAGATGCGGTCTAGGCTGAGTGGTGGTTGCGGCGGTAGCAAATGAAAGACACAGCCGTCTTTTTTGTACCCGATGGAGGCTACCGTCATTTCCACCGGCACAATGCGCCGTTCACGGTTATCTCGCAGCACCTCATCGCTGATCGTGCCGGTAGAGGTTACCAGTTGGCGCACCAGCCCGTCATCATCAATGTGGATATCTTGAATAATGCCATAGACCTCGTAACCAGCGTATACCGGCGCACGGACAATAGACCCGAACATGGGCTCATTGAATTGGGAGACGGAGCAACCCACAATAAAACCGGTGGTTCCGGCACGTAGTAATTTACCGATCTCAATGGAAGGCATTTGTTCTGTCCTCATTTCTTGAATTTCGTTCTGCCAACCCCATCTTTGGGGGTTTGTTTGTTAGAGCTTGCGCCAGCGTCATGCCCCTGGCTTAGTGATTCGATCTGGAAGAGCGCGTCGATCTGCTTTTTCTCTTCATAGGTCACCACGGCGATCTCATGAGCGCGGTGAATGATGTACGGAAATGGTTTACTGCCCAAAAGCCCGCATTGCTCAATAATACAAGCATGCAATTGGCCAACATTGCCGTCATCCTCAGCCACCCATCGTGGGATATCGATACGGGCGATCTGTGGGTCGTTCAGGTCTTTACTGACATTGATGTAGAAAAAATGCAGAGCGAAAATGCCTTGATAATCGGCCTCGGAGCGGCTTTTTAACGCGAATACGGCAGAACGCTCGCCCGGGAGCAAAACAAGGGAAGCGGGGTTGCCAAATAACCAACGGTCACTAATACCATCTAAAGGGCGAAATTGCTTGATGGCGGCCAGTTCATCCTCGCCTGCCATAGCGATCTCGAGCATGCGGCAGACCGGGTTGGCGCCGGGGCGATCGATATATCCAGCGGTTATGCTGCCCAACTCCTGTATCTGTGATAACGCCGAGAGGTATTTTTTGAGGTTTTCCTCAAATAACATCGCTTCATCCCCCTCGCGCCTGCCCCACAGCTCTATTGGGCCATCAGTAAGTGTGATGACCTGATCCTTTCCTTGGCTGGCTTTTTGAACAAGCTTGAGCATTGTGGTGCGTTCTTCCGTATCGCGCATTAGGCCAAGCATCGTATCAGAGATGGGATTTCCGGTTTTGGATACCAGCTCCTCCTCAGATAATAACCGGCTTTCCGTAACGACCTCAGGTGCTTCGCCTGTGTTCATTTTAAGAACGATAGCGCCGGTATTGATCAATCCATAATAAACCGGCTGATGCCGATCAGGCATGATCTGCGAACCATCCGACGCGATCAGAATGGTCTTCTCGATAAGTGTTGGTGGCGGCAAGTGAATATCCAACCGATCAGCGGTAGGCATGGCGCATCGCAAGCCGGCATCCACAGATCGGGCTTTCTCAATTTTTCCCTCAAGCTGGTCACCACCTGATACGAACTGATCAAAGAGCATCCTCGCCACGGTTCTTCGCTCGGCAAGATCTTCGATCTTCGCTTTTTGAGCTTCGATCAGCTCCCTCACTTGTTGAAACACAACCTGATAATTGATCGACATGTTTTTTCCCGAATATTGTTGCTTTGATCTAATATCCCTTGTTGGTGTTTTTTAGGTCCAATATATTTGAGATGCCTTAGGTCAGCTTGGGTTGATCATTAGATCCGGTTTTAATAAACTGGTCTAATTTTTTTTACCTTTGGCATCTCGGTATTCATCCTGCATTTTGCTTATGCACTTCCTATGATCATCAATGTCATCGGGGCTTTCCCGGACATTATTTAGTTCACAAAAAGTTTGGTATTTCGTTGTGTTAACGCTCAATCTTGCTAGATGACCTATCAACTTCTTTCCAAATCGGATCACGAAGGAGGACTAGGACTACAAGCGCGCCAAGAAGCAACGCCGGCCATCCCATTCCAAAAGATGAGATCACGCTGGTAGGTGCAACCACCGCCATAATTAAGAAACCCATGGTTTGGTTGTTTAGAGCATGCAAGTAGGCTGCCGTCCAAACCCCTTTGGATTTAAAGACAGCGTAAGCCAAAAAGTACGCCAAGATAACGCAATATCCCACCATTAACAAGGAACCAAGCAAAGGTTGTCCTGGATAGTTATAGCCCATCCAAATGATCGGCAAATGCCAAATACCCCAAATAACTCCCAGAACAAACACCCCGCGAATTCGCCCAAGGTGAACCAACTCGCTTTGTAGAAATCCACGCCAACCATATTCCTCACCAAAAGTAATGATCAGGCCAAGAAATGGGCCGATGACCACGGCGTTGAGCGCGATGGTGAGCAGCAGTACAACCGGCGGTAAGTTTGCGCTTGCCATTTGAGGAAAAGCAGAAAGCAAATTGACCACTGTACCAAGTTTGAAAATGATATTGAACCAGGACTGCATCGCGTAAAAAGCCACCAGAGCAATACCAAACAAGATCCAAACGCTGAATTTTCCTCCAGCCATACCCGCGTCAACGAAGGTGTTCTTTCCACCTCTCCAGCGCAGAACCACCAGAAGGATCAACCCCAAAACGTTAGGGATCAGTAATATCGATGAAAGGATCGGCCCAAGGTCAGGCCGGATTAGGCCCGCAATCACACCTGCAAAGTAAAGGAAGGTAAGAAGGAAGAAATAATAAATGAACCAGCGGGAGGGTCCTTGATTGGTTTGATAATAAATGGGGCTGTCTTTGAAAAAAAAGACCCCGAGAAGCATGGCAGAGAAAGCTGGCAAGAGCATTTGAAACTGCAGCACCAAGCCAACTCCGGCGTTGGTGAGTCCGCCATTCAAATATAGAACCAGATCTAAGAGCCAAGTTAGCCCAAAGGTAAGGCCCAGAAACAATCCCACCCGCGCCCAGTTCACTGTTGTTATTGCGGATGGTTCTTGCTGAACATCGATCATTTCATTCATTCCATTTTCCTTTCTTTTCTTCACCGACTCGATCTTTCAAAACGAAAGTAGTAGTTAATTTTATCCCACTTGAAAAACCCGTACGCGGAGAGCATTCCAAAAAAGTTGCATGCTTTCTCATTCCAAGACCACTTGTTCTTACTTAAGTACAATCAAATCTTCTTACTAAAATAACTTAGAACATATGTATCTAATTTTACGGTCTTATAATTATTTAAACAAGACGATGGAACTTTTTGTATAATAAAAACGTCTTGTATGTAAGAAATTTTCTAATAGGAGAAAAAATGAAAACGATCACTAAATTATTTATGCTTTTTATCATCAGCGCCTTAGCCCTCAGTTCCTGCGGTAGTCTTTCTGCGCCTCAACTAGCCATCGGCGATCAAACCGGGGAACACACCATTTTGGTCAATGGTGTAGGCAAGGTCAAGATCAAACCCGATATCGCTTACATCTATATTGGCGTACACACCGAACGCCCCACCGCTTCCGAGGCTGTTTCTGAAAATAACAACTCCACCAATAATTTGATCGACGCGATCAAAGCAAATGGTGTTGCCGCCGAAGATATCCAAACATCCAATTTCAGCATTTGGGCAAACACCCAATACGGTCCCGATGGTCTACCATCAGGCACATCCTACGTTGTAGATAACACCGTTTACCTCACGGTTCGCAATCTCGAACAGCTGGGCGATCTACTCGATGCCGCGGTACAAGCCGGAGCAAACAACGTCAATAGCATCCAATTTGATGTCGCTGATAAATCCGCCTCCCTCACCGAAGCTCGTAAATCCGCTGTAAAAGCCGCCTACGAACAAGCCTCAGAATTGGCGAGCGCGGCTGGTGTAAGCCTTGGCGAGATCACTCACATCGAATATATGGATAGTGGCCAAGTGTATGGCTACATGGGTTATGGAATGGGCGGCGGTGGTGGCGGCGATATGGCCTCTTCCTCAGTGCCGATCACTACCGGCCAAATGGAGATCAGCGCGACCGTCAGCGTAACCTACGTTATTAAGTAAATAACCTACTTCCTGCCCTGAGAGTTTCAGGGCAGGATTTATTTAATCCTCGGTCAGGGCTGCTCTAAGAAAAGAGCGCTGGCAGCCCTGTTTTTTACTCGTAATTTTTGGCGCGAAAAATGAAAGTAATAAAATGATAAGGAATTTCACCTTGAAATTAAAATCCAAAGCTTGGGTTCTTTTCCTTCTTCTTGTAGGAACCTGCCTTTTATCCTCTTGTGGGAACAACCCATCCATTGTACAAGGCTTAGCCCCGTCCGATCAAAAAGACAGCATCTCTGTAAGCGGCGTTGGAAGTGTGACTGTTGTTCCAGATATTTGCTACATCTCCATTTCGGTTCACGTTGAAAGACCCGGCGCGGCTGAAGCGGTTTTTGATAATAATACCGCTACCCTTAATGTGATCGATGCCATAAAAAGTGTTGGAGTAGAACAATCCGATATCAGAACAATGGATTTCTCCTTATGGCAAAATACTCAATACGATACCGCTGGAATCCCTTTTAATTCATCAACAACCGTGAATAATACTGTTGTGGTTACAGTTCGAAATGTGGAAAACGTTGGAACCGTAATGGATAAAGTTACCGCGGCGGGTAGTTATATGATCAACAGCATTCAATACGACCTATCCAACAAGAGCGAAGCTCTGCGACAAGCCCGCCTCGAAGCTTTATCAAAAGCCAAGATGAATGCGGAAGAACTTGCCGCGGCTTCAGGCGTAGTGTTAGGTCCGATCACAAAAATTGTATACACGAACACCCCATCCAATTTTTCAAGTTACAAAGGAGCTGAAGGAATGGGTGGAAATGGAGCCCAATTCTATTCCGGCAAAATGTTTATCACCGCTGATGTTTCTGTAACCTACCAGATCAAGTAAGTGATAAGTCCATTGGGTGAGATTATAATCACAGCAGATTTCATTCAAGGAGAGTTTTTATGTTGAAAATTGGATATATTGGTCTGGGTTTGATGGGCAAATCTATGGCGCGAAATATTTTGAAAGCCGGATTCCCGGTAGTGGTGCATAACCGCAGCCGGGCGGCGGTAGCCGAACTGGTAAGTGAAGGCGCTATCGAGGCCTTCTCACCTAAGGAAGTAGCCAACCAGGTAGATATTGTTTTCACAAATTTGCCAGATTCTCCCGATGTAGAACAGGTACTGCTCGGAAAAGATGGTGTGATAGAAGGCGCTCATTCAGGCCTCATCGCGATTGATAATTCAACCATAAAACCCGCAAGCGCCCGAATGATCTATCAAAAATTGGCGCAATTAGGTGTATCGGCTTTGGATGCTCCGGTAAGCGGCGGAGATATTGGCGCTAAAAATGGCACGCTCACCATTATGGTGGGCGGTGATGACGCCGCACTTCAAATTGCGCTGCCAGTTTTCAATGCCATCGGAAAATCTGTGACATTGGTCGGCGGAGCTGGAGCTGGCCAGGTAGCCAAAGCCGCCAACCAGATCATGGTGGCGGCCCAAATGGTTGCCATGGCGGAGTTATTGATCTTCTCAAAGAAATCAGGGGTAGATGCCCAAAAAGTGGTAGATGCTATCAAGGGTGGAGCCGCCCAATGTTGGAGTTTAGATGTGAAACCGCCAAGATTGTTCGCGGGGAATAGAACTCCAGGGTTTAAAGCCTATATGCAAGCCAAAGACCTAAATATTGTTCTGGAAACCGCTCGTGAGTATGGCATCCCCTTACCCGCAACCGCGGAGAATGCGCAGTTGTTCAACGCTATGCTGCAAATGGGGATGGCTGACCTAGACAATTCCGCCGTCATCGGTGTTCTTGAACAGCTAGCTGGCACAACCTTGTTGGAGAGTTGATGTTCAAGACCAAAATGTCTTTCACCACCGTGAAGGAGATCTTTTTTGTCATCCTTGGTTCACTGGCTCAAGCTGTAGCGCTTCGCATCTTTTTCATCCCCGCCCAATTAGCATCGGGAGGCGTCAGCGGTATCGCGCAGCTGATAAACTACTATACCGGCTGGCAGATCGGTTTAATGACCTTTATTGGTAATGTACCGCTCTTCCTTTTAGGTTGGAAATACCTTGGTGGAAAACGTTTTGCGATCAGAACCGCCATTTCCATCATCACACTTTCCTTTTTTACCGACTTTTTGATCTATCTCCCATTCTTCCCTAAAGAGGGTCTCACCAATGATATGGTGCTCAACACCCTGTACGGCGCAGTCATCGCGGGTATTGGGTACGGCTTGGTATACAAGGGGCAGGGAACAAGCGGTGGCAGCGATGTGCTGGCCCGGATCTTAAATCACAACAAAGGCATACCCATTACTCAGAGCTACCTAATGACAGATACCGTTGTTATTTTAGGGGCTGGTTTTATTTTTGGGTGGGATAAAGCTCTTTACGCGATCATCACGCTTTATGTTAGTGGCTTGGTGGTAGATACTACCTTAGAGGGTTCTGGAACTGTTCGTACCGCGATGATCATCACTAGCGAGCCAAAAAAAGTAGCGGATCTGATCATGCAGCAAATGGAGCGAGGGGTTACTGTTCTCTCTGGTACCGGCGCTTTTACAGGAAACGACAAACCAGTGTTATATACTGTGGTTACCCGCTCTGAAGTACAAATACTCAAGAGCTTGGTACAAGAAGCCGATGCCTCCGCCTTTATGGTGATCGGGGCCGCGCACGAAGCCCTTGGCGAAGGTTTTCAATCCTTCACCAAGCAATAAAAACCTAGTTCAACCGGTCAGGATCACTTTCTGGCCGGTTTTTTCTTATGTTCGATCTTATAGCCAAAGCGAGTGAGAAGCATCTCATCATCTCGCCAATCCTTTTCCAATTTCACTCGCAATTCCAAAAACACCTTGCGATTACTCATGGACTCGATCTCTTTACGAGCGGTGATGCCAATGCGTTTAAGCATCGTGCCGCCATCGCCGATGATAATGCCTTTCTGCGATTCTCTCTCAACAAAGATGGTGGCATGAATGAGAGCGCCGATCTCACCACGCTCGGTAAATTCATCAATGCGGATATTGACGCCATGAGGAACCTCTGACCGCAAATGGATCAAACAGGCCTCTCGAATCAATTCTGCCGCGATGTCACGTTCATAAAAATCGGTGATCACATCCGCGTCGTACTCTGCTTGACCAAACGGGATTCGGCTAACCGTAGCGGCGAGAAGTTCTTCCATGCCGGTCTTGTTGAGCGCGCTGATCTGAAAGAGAGTAGCGGCAGGGAAAAGAGGGGTAAACAAATTAACACGCTCCTCGATCTTCTCTTCCGCGACCTTATCCATTTTATTGAGCACCAAGTAAACGGGGGGGCATTTTTTTAAGCTGCCCAACATTAGCGCCACGGTAGAATCCTCGCTGGTAGGGCCCACTTCGGCATCCACTACCCACAAGATCAGATCAACATCCTTCATCGCTCTTTCGGCTTCCTGATTCAAAAACTCACCAAGCTTATGGTGCGGGGTGTGAATACCTGGGGTATCCAGGAAGACGATCTGGTACTCCTCAGTGGTCAGGATCCCTAACTGCCTCTTACGGGTTGTTTGAGCTTTGTGAGTAACTGACGCCACTTTTTGGCCTAAAAATACATTCACAATGGTGGATTTGCCAACATTCGGGTGGCCAATGATCGCCACGAAACCAGTTTTAAAATTATCCATATTCTTCTTTCTAACAAAAATTACTTTATTTTACGCCTTCGAGATCTAACAACCATCTTTTGGTCTCCAGGCCATTTCCAGCACCATACCCATGTAATTGGTGATCGCTTCCTAAAACCCTGTGGCACGGAATGACCAATGGGATGGGGTTGGTTGCCTCAGCCCTGCCTACCGCTCTAGCGCCATTAGGGCTGCCAATTGCGGCCGCTATCTCTTTATAAGTAACAACTTGGCCAATTGGAATGGCGAAGGTTGCCCGAAGTGCCTTTTTTTGAAACGCACCCATAGCATCCCAGTCGATAGCGATATCAAATTGTCTCCGTACTCCAAGGGCATACTCGCTGATCTGATCAAGAATAGGCTGCGCTTTCTTTTGATCTTCTTCCAACTCTACCAAATTTTTTTGGCTTAAGTTTTGGGTAAAATGAACCTTTGTAGAGGGAAAATCAAGGGCGAATAAGCCATCTTCAGAGACAGCAACCCAAATTTCTCCAAAGGGAGCAATAACTGCACTACCAATTGAAAGGATTTTTTTATTCATAGATACTCCATAAGTAGTTTAGCACACAACACGATTTGGAATCTTGAGTTTTTCTTCACAAACGTAGGTTAATCGTAGGTTTAGCGTCAAGTAACCTCAGTCTTGCGATGGTATAGTATGTGTATATTCGAAGTTTCTCTTCTCCTCCTTTGAAATTGAGAACCGGGGTCGGCGTCCCCGGTTCTCTGTCATTAACAACCAAGTCATTACTCCGTTATAATCAAAAAAACTAAACAACTTCGAAATTCAAAGGAACACTCCTATGCAAATATCATTAGTCGGTTTAGGGCAGGTCGGCACCGCCCTCGGATTCGCTCTATCAAAATATTCTGACAAGATCACCTTGGTTGGCTTCGACAAGGATTTTGAGAAACAATCGCGGGCAAAAACCATTGGTGCCATCAATAAATCACCCATCAACCTGATCAACGCGGTCAAAGATGCTGAGATCATCGTGATCAGTACACCTTACAGCGCCGTCAAGGAATTATTTTCCCAGATCCATCAGGACCTAAAACCAAACGCTGTGGTAATTTGCGCGGCGCCTAACAAAGAGATCACGGCCAAGTGGTTTCGAGAGGTATTTCCAACAACCAATCAGTTCATTGGGCTTACGGTATCTTTTAATCCAGAATACACCCGTCATCTCGACCCAAGCGAGGTCATTGAAAAGACAGATCTGTTCAACAACACCAGCATCGGCATTTCATCCCCAACCGGTACCAGTGAGCAAGCCTTAAAATACGCGTCTGACTTGGTTGAGTTGCTCGGGGCAAAGGTCCAGTATTTGGATATTTTGGAAGCGGATGGTATCGAACGAACCTCCCATTTGCTACCCCAAGTGTTATCTTACCTCTTGCTGCACTCCACTGTTGATGTTCCAGGATGGAATGAAGCTAGGCTTTATACCAACCAACCTTACCTAAGTGTGGCATCCCCATTTGGTCACGAATCGCCTACTGACCTAGCAGACCTGCTCTTAGATGCTGAAAAACCAATGTTGGCAATTTTGGATGACACCATCGAAAAATTACGTCAATTTAGGGATTCGATTGCGGATCACAATGTTGAAGAGATTAAAAAGACAGTTAAGAAAAGCATAACCAACAAAAGCACGTTAATGAAAGCCCGAAAAACCGGGAATTGGTTTGAGCGGATCTCGGACGAGAAGAATGATGTAAAAAAAACTAACTTTATTAAACAACTCTTTATAGGTCGCGGCAGATAATTCCAGTTTTTATGGCAATTTATCCAAGCCTTTTCTTAAGAAGGGGTTCGGTTGGGCATCATTCCTAAGGATGATGGGTCATAGGTATTATTCTTTTCTTCAGCTTCGTGTTTTCAAGGTGTTTATTGTCGCGCAAAATTCAACAACTGAATATTGATGTTATAATTCATGGTTTAGACAGGTAAACCAATGAATTCCAACTTTGACGAATCAAGAGATCTTACTCTCCTTACGAATATCGAACATCAACCCGACGCGACCCAGGCGGATCTGGCCACGCAGTTAGGGGTTGCTGTCGGTACGGTCAATTGGCATATCAAACGCTTGATCTCAAAGGGGTACGTAAAGGTTATGCGTGCCGAGCGTAAGAAGCTTCGCTATATCATCACCCCCGAAGGCCTCGCTCAACGCGCTAGGCTCACCGTAGACTACGTAGATCAGCAATTTCTTCTTTATCGACGCGTCCGTAAAAAAGTAAAGGAATGCGTACAACAGTTGAAAGAGGAAGGCTGCGCCGGTGTTCAGATACAGGGCGATGGCGACGTTGCCGATATTTGCAAACTCACCTGCCTCGAACAGAATATGCCTATCACCAACGATCCAAATCACCCTACACTTGAAGTGAAAGGAATGAGCGTGAACCTTATCGCCGCCACAAAAAATGACAACGGATAAACAGCACATCGTCGTTACCGGTGGTGCCGGTTATATTGGCAGCTTGCTTACTGCCCAATTACTACATTTAGGGTATCGGGTAACAGTGATCGATACTCTGTTATTTGGTGGTGAATCTCTGCTCACCTTTTTATCCAACCCGGATTTTCATTTTTCAAAATCGGATGTAACAGATTCCCGCTGCCTCAAGAATGCCCTGCGCCGAGATTGGCCAAAGCCATTCGCTCTCTTCCATTTGGCGGGAATTGTCGGCTTCCCCGCTTGTCAGGCCATCGGTAATCAGGCTGCCAATTTTTATAATGTCGACGCGACCAAAAACATCCTCGAACAATC
Source organism: uncultured Anaerolineae bacterium (assembly GCA_903882765.1). Classification (GTDB taxonomy): domain Bacteria; phylum Chloroflexota; class Anaerolineae; order Anaerolineales; family Villigracilaceae; genus UBA5195. The sequence continues at coordinate 10,734 of CAIRYE010000166.1, read as the reverse complement.
AAAGACACTGGGAATTGAGAAATTTATTTTCTCATCCACCTATAGTGTTTATGGTATGTCACTAAACGGTGTTTCTGTTAAAGAGGACTCACCGCTAAACCCGCAAAGTTTATACGCCGAGACCAAGATCAAAGCGGAAGAAATATTATTACCGGCCAAGGCCATTGTTTTCCGGCTGGCAACGTTGTACGGCATCTCACCCCGTACCCGTTTCGATCTGATCATCAACCAATTTGTTCTCGACGCGTTTACCAAACGAGAATTATTGATCTACCAACGCGGCTACACTCGCTCCTTCGTTCATGTTCGCGATGTGATCGACGGACTCTTATTAGCGTTGACCAGTTTGGATGAAAAGAACGATCAACATCTTTATAACTTAGGTACTGAAGACGGTACTTTTACAAAAGATCAGATCGTACAAATGGTGATCAAGCGATTGCCTGATACCTTCGTTGAATACAAAGACCTCACCTTTGGTGGAGATATGCGCGACATCTCTGTATCGTTTGAAAAGATCACCCACGAGCTTGGTTTTAAGGCCAAGGTATCCGTCGATGAAGGCATTAAAGAAGTGGTCAATACGCTTCGCCTTGGACTCATCCGCGAACCGAACCATATTCGCTATCGCAATTCCCAGTTTATCGTAAGTTAAAATCACACAACAACATCTCAACCTTAACCCCTGAGGAGACGAAATGGAAACAACTTTTTGGAAAAATAAACGCGTGATCGTTACCGGCGGAGCCGGATTTTTAGGATCATTCGTTATAAAAAAATTAAAAGAACGCGGCGCTGAGGATATTTTTATCCCTCGCATAGAAGACTACAATCTGATCGAGAAGAGTGATATCCAGCGCTTGTTTGTGGATACACTTCAGGGAATTGACCCTAAGAACTTAGTGATCATTCACTTGGCCGCCAATGTAGGCGGAATCGGCGCGAACCGTGAACACCCCGCCGAATTCTTTTACGACAACCTGATGATGGGCGTGGAGTTGATGCACCAAGCGTGGAAAAATAATGTGGGCAAATTTACCGCGATTGGCACTGTTTGCGCTTACCCTAAATTCACACCTGTCCCATTCAAGGAAGATGACTTGTGGATCGGTTACCCAGAAGAAACCAATGCTCCTTACGGTTTGGCAAAGAAAATGATGTTAGTACAATCGCAAGCCTATCGAGACCAGTACGGTTTCAATTCGATCTTTTTGCTGCCGGTCAATTTATATGGCCCGCGTGATAATTTCAATCCAAAATCCTCCCACGTCATCCCCGCTCTTATTCGCAAAGTGATCGAAGCGCAAGAACGCGGTGATAAAGAGATCGTAGCATGGGGCGATGGTTCACCCACCCGCGAATTCTTATATGTAGAAGACGCCGCCGATGGCATTGTGAGCGCCACCGAAAATTACAATGACTCTGACCCGGTAAACCTTGGTTCTGGTTACGAGATCTCGATCAAAGACCTAACTGAGATGATCATAGAAATGACCGGTTTCAAGGGCGAATTGAAATGGGACACCAGTAAACCAAACGGGCAACCCCGCCGAGGTTTGGATGTGAACCGAGCGAAAGAAAAGTTTGGTTGGCAGGCAAAAATGAATTTCAAGACGGGCTTGGTCAACACGATCGAGTGGTACAAAGCCAACCGAAAGAACATCCCATAGAAACTATGACTGATATCTCAAAACACGAACCTACTACCGTATATATCCGCCCCACAAGCGGTTTTGCGGCGTTGAACCTAAAGGACTTGTGGCATTTTCGCGAGTTGGTCGTTTTTATGATCTGGCGCGATATCAAGGTACGATACAAACAGACCTTGCTTGGTGCCTTATGGGCCATCATCCAACCTGTGATGACCATGCTGGTTTTTAACTTCTTATTCAATAATGTAGCTAAAGTATCATCGGATGGTATTCCTTATCCGATCTTTTCCTTTACTGCGCTTTTACCGTGGGGGTTGTTCTCAACAGCACTCAACTCGGCGAGCCGTTCGCTTACTTCCAACCACAATATGATCACCAAAACTTACTTCCCGCGTTTGGTACTTCCAATGGCTTCCGTGTTGGGTGGTTTGGTTGATTTTGCGATTGCTTTGGTCATTTTGCTGGGTATGATGGTGTATTACAAGATCACTCCTTCGATCACCGCCTTATGGGCTGTACCGTTGTTTGTTCTTTCATCGATCGTTACCGCGCTCGGCGTGGCTTTGTGGTTATCGGCGATCAATGTAAAGTACCGTGATGTGGGTTACGCGCTCCCCTTTATCTCACAATTTTGGCTGTTCATCACCCCTGTAGCCTACTCCTCAAACGTCATCTCCGATAAATGGCAAGTGATCTATGCCCTCAATCCGATGGCGGGTGTGGTTAATGGCTTCCGTTGGGCGTTACTTGGCTCAGGCAACCCACCAGATATGCTGGTTGCCATTTCAAGCTTCATATCGATCATTATCCTCCTAAGCGGTTTGGTTTACTTCCGCAATATGGAGAGAACTTTCGCGGACACGATTTAATATGGCTATAGCGATCAAAGTTGAAGATATTAGTAAAAAATACAAGATCGGCGCTGCGCCGGGCAAGTTCAAGTATGAAATGCTCCGGGATCAGATCGTCGCGCTTCCAAATAAACTGTTTAGGCGCAACACGGTTGAAGAAAACTACATTTGGGCGCTAAAAGATGTCAGCTTCGACCTCGAAGAAGGACATGTTCTTGGTATTATCGGCCGAAACGGCGCCGGTAAATCCACCTTACTTAAGGTTCTATCACGGGTTACAGAGCCAACTACCGGCTCGGTAACCGTTCGTGGCCGCGTAGGCTCCTTGTTGGAAGTCGGCACTGGGTTTCACCCGGAGCTAACTGGTCGAGAAAATATTTACCTTAACGGCGCCATCCTCGGGATGAAACGCTCGGAGATCGAGAGTAAGTTTGATGAGATCGTTGATTTCTCAGAGGTAGAGCAATTTATCGATACACCCGTAAAACGCTACTCCTCCGGAATGTACTTGCGCCTGGCTTTCGCGGTCGCGGCCCATTTGGAACCAGAGATCTTGGTTGTCGATGAAGTTTTAGCGGTTGGTGATGCTGAGTTCCAACGTAAATGTTTGGGCAAGATGAATGATGTTGCCGCGCAAGGGCGAACAGTTCTGTTTGTTAGCCACAACATGAGCGCCATCCTGCGCCTCACTCAGGAAGCGATCGTTATGCAAAAGGGCCGCATGGTTATGCGTGCCCACACCAACGATGCTGTAGATTTCTACCTTGCTTCCGGTCAATCCCAAGCCGGCGAACGCTCCTGGGACCCCACAGAGCTAACCAACGCCGCCGCTCCCTTTACCCCCATCTCGCTAAAACTGGTCGATTCTAAGGGCAAAGTGGTCGACGCCATCCGATCAGTTGAGGACGTAAATGTTGAAATGACCTACAACCTCGCGGCACCGGTTACGGGTTTGCGTGTTGGTGTTTACCTCAGCACAGTTCGCGGCGAGTATGTATTCACCTCTTTTGATGTAGATGACGCCGCTATGTACGAGAAACACTCGGTACGCGCGCCTGGCACCTATGTCAGCCGATGTAACATTCCGGGCGACCTGCTAAACGAAGGCCGTTTCATTATCGGTGTGAACGCTAGTACATTTGGAATTAAACGATATTTCATGGATGAGAACGCTCTTAGCTTCTCGGTAGATCCATCCGCTGCCCCTGGTATGCAATGGGCTGAACAACGAAATGGTCCATTACGCCCTCGCTTGAATTGGACCATTGAGAAGTTAGACAAAAAGGGTAGTTAGTTTAGTTCTATGCAGATCAAAGACCTGTTAGGGAAAATTCCCTACCTTACCGACCTCTACGACCTTGTGCAAAAGCAACCCCCTCGCACCCGGTTCAAACTTGTTCAACTCGAGAATTTCATCGAGCGAGAATTGCCCGCCATTCGGGAGATCCCTGTAGGGGTGAATACCGGCCAGCATATTCTCATTTTTGCCACCCTGCATTACTGGATCGAACAAGCCGCCGTCATCGCCACTGTTCTCAACAAGATGGGGTATAAGGTCACGGTTGCCTATCTGCCATACAGCAGTTGGGATAAACCCATCAATGATTTTGATTTGAAACGTCAAAATTCCTATGCGCATAGAGTGTTGGCAAAATTCTCCAATATTTTTGAAACCATCCCTTTACTTGGTCTAAAACCCAACGCTTCTCTTCCAAATGGCTTCGATAAGAACATCGCGCTTGCCTCAGCGTACGACACGATGTACACCCTTCAGGTAGAAGATTTCAACAAAAGATCCGCCCTTTACCAACTACGCATTCAGCGAAATACCGCCGCGGCGAAAGCTGCCTGTGCCTTGTTCGAGCGAAGATCCCCAGACCTAGTACTAATACCCAATGGTTTGGTAACCGAGTTGGGCGTTTTCTTCCAGGTTTCCACCTTTTTAAAGAAAAAAACCGTCACCTACGAATTTAATGACCAGCGCGAGCAGATCTGGCTCTCACATTCTGATGTTGTGATGAATCAGAATACGACTGAGCTATGGGCAGTCACCAAAGATCGAAAACTCACTCCTTCTCAAGTAGATCAGATCACGGAATTCGAGAACGCCCGCTCGACCGCCAAGAAATATGGCAAGGGCACCCGCTTTTGGCAGGATGTAGCCTCAGTGGGAGGAGCGACCCAGCGAAAGAATCTTGGGTTGGACGATCGCCCAGTTGTGTTGTTGGCTACCAATGTACTTGGTGATAGCCTCACCCTCGGCCGCAACCTTTTCACCCAATCAATGGCGGAGTGGATCGCAAAAACGGTTACCTATTACAAAGACCATCCAAACGCTCAGTTGATCATCCGCATTCATCCCGGTGAACGATTAATGAAGGGTCCATCCAGTATGGACGTGATCAAAGCCACCCTCGGCGAGATCCCAGAAAACATCAAGATCATTGGTCCGCTAGAAAAAGTAAATACCTACGACTTAATGGAAATTGCCAACCTTGGCTTAGTGTACACTACCACGGTTGGGTTAGAGATGGCAATGCGCGGCGTCCCGGTTATCGTTGCGGGACAGACCCATTACCGCGGTAAGGGCTTCACCCACGACCCATCCTCTTACGAGGAGTATTTTGATTTGAGTACGAAAATCCTTGCCAATGCTGCAAACAACGCGCTCAGTGAGGCCCAAGTGGAAACCGCTTGGAATTACGCATACCGCTTCTTCTTTGAATACCCTCGGCCCTTCCCTTGGCGTTTGATGAAATTTTGGGAAGACCTGAAAGAATGGCCGGTTCAACGAGTACTAACTCCTGAAGGCCAATCCGAGTTTGGCAAGACCTTCAAATCCCTAGCAGGCGAAACGATCGATTGGTAAAAGAATATGTCTGATACAAAACAAAAAGTAAAAGAATTTTATGATTCTATTGGATGGCAACAGGAAAAAGATGGAAATTTCCAAAATGCCCGCTACGAAGACCTTCGTCCCGTTTCCGCCGAATACATCCAAAAAACGCGCTTACGCATCAGCAAGTACTTGGCGAAAAATGGACAATTTCTTCTAGATGCCGGCTCTGGACCAGTTCAATATGATGATTACATTACCTATTCAAATGGATACCAAAAAAGGGTTTGCCTCGATATTTCCATCCAAGCATTGAAGGAAGCCCGCACTCGTATTGGCGATCATGGATTATTTGTTGTTGGCGACTTGGCTAATTTGCCCTTTATGAGCGAAAGTTTTGACGGAGTCGTTTCTATGCACGCCATCCATCACCTCGCTATAGAAGAACACCCCCGTGCCTACGATGAGCTTTACCGCGTGCTTAACCCCGGGCATACCGCCACCATTGTTAACGGCTGGAGCGACCCTCTCTTGAGCCGCCTAGGCGAACCACTGATCGGTCTGCTACGCAAGCTAGCCGGCCGTAGTGAGAAAAAGAAGAAGGACTGGCTCAACGAAGCCGATCCGGAAGGCACCTTTGTGCGTAAAATGACTCCACAATGGTTGATGCAAGAGGTTGGAAACCATATTCCTCTTGAGATCAAACCTTGGCGAAGTATGTCTACCCGTTACCTGCGCTGGTTCATCCAACCGAAACTTGGTGGCAAACTCTTCCTAAAACTGGTTTTCTGGTTGGAGGATGTTTTCCCTGGTTTTTTTGGGCGTAACGGCCAGTACCCGGTGATCGTCCTAAAAAAATGAGCCCAGTCCATGACTGACCCGATCAACACCGATAAGTTGGTTAGCGAACAATACAAAACAGCCAGCAATCTGGATGCCCGTATTTCGCTGCACTCGAAGTACAGTACCAACAAAACGGGGTGGTTTAATTTTATACTTGGGCAGTTGCGCGATGTTCCGTCGGATGCCCATGTGCTAGAGTTAGGCTGCGGCAATGGCTCCTTTTGGGTAAATTACGGCGAGCGTATCCCACCGGATTGGGTGATCACGCTTAGCGACATCTCAGAAGGCATGCTTTTGGACGCTTGGCGCAGCTTGGTAGTAACTAAGCGGAATTTTAAGTACAAACAGATCAATGCGCAACAGATCTCTTTCAAGGATGCCGCGTTCGACCTGGTAATGGCGAACCATATGTTGTATCACATCCCAAACCGCGAAAAAGCGATCGCTGAGATCCGGCGAGTCCTCAAAAGGGGCGGCACCTTTATTGCCTCCACAAACGGTAATGGGCACATGAAAGAAATGGTCGAGTATCTCCAATTGGTTGACCCAGGCAATCCATTCATCAACCACGATTTCTTTACCCTCGAGAATGGGCGAGACCTGTTAGAAAAGTTCTTTGAAAAGGTTGAGATCCTGGAATACTCTGATAGTCTGGTGATCGACCAGGTGGAACCAGTGATCGATTACATCCGCTCGGCAATCCCTGAAGAGAGACGAGACGAGATACGTTTGGATTTTGTGCGAGATGTACTAAAATCAACATACGACAGCGAGAAATCGATCCGGATCAGCAAACGAACTGGCATCTTTATTTGTAAATAACATTTTTATCGAGCGATGAAAATTTTTGGAGGAAGTTATGGATTGGACTAATAAAGTAGTATTGATCACCGGTGGTACAGGTTCTTTTGGAAAGAAATTTATCAAGCTTTTGCTTGCTGAAAAACAACCCAAAAAGATCATCGTATTTAGTCGCGATGAGTTGAAACAACATGAAATGCGTGTCGCCGGCTACGAACACCCCAGCCTGCGGTACTTCATCGGCGATATCCGCGACCGAGAACGCCTTACCCGCGCCATGCATGGTGTGGATATCGTAGTACACGCCGCCGCCCTAAAACAGGTGCCGGCTTGCGAATACAACCCCATGGAAGCCGTAAAGACCAATATTATGGGGACCTCCAATGTTCTCGAAGCCGCCCTCGACGCGGGCGTGAGCAAAGTGTTGGCGCTTAGCACCGATAAAGCGGTTAGCCCAGCAAACTTGTATGGTGGTACAAAATTAGTTGCTGAGAAGCTCGTTATCCAATCCAATGCTTATGCAGCCGGAACCGCCACGCGTTACTCTTGTGTGCGATATGGGAATGTAGTTGGTTCCCGCGGATCTGTGGTTCCCTTGTTCCTCAAACAAAGGCAAAGCGGCAAGATCACCATTACGGATGATCGTATGACGCGCTTCTGGCTCTCTTTAGAGCAGGGCGTTCACTTTGTGATGCGTTGTATCGAACAAATGGAAGGCGGCGAAGTATTCGTCCCCAAGATCCCCAGCACCAAGGTGATCGACCTGGCAAGAGCTATCGCGCCCAACGCTAAGATCGATATCATTGGCATTCGCCCGGGCGAAAAATTACACGAAGATCTTCTCTCTTCGGATGAAGCTCGTCATACCATTGAGTTGGACGGAATGTATGTGGTTCAACCAGCGGAAGCGGTTTGGTTTGGTTACTCTTGGAAAGACAAAGGCACGACCGTTCCTGAAGGGTTCTCGTATACCAGCGATAACAACAGTGAATGGTTGGATGTGGAAGGGATTAAAACCTACATAGCCCCCTTTGAAGAGGATTTCTCTTCCGGAAAACTTGAAGGATAAGCATTCCTTACCGATTGCAAAATAATCCTTATGTCGAAAATTCTTGTCACCGGAGCTGCTGGCTTATTTGGGATCAATTATTGCTTTAACTCCCACCAACAACACTCCATCCTTGGAACCGTTAGGCAGCCAATTAAACGACTGCCCTTCGAGACCACCTCGGTAGACCTGCTCGAAAAAGGGTCTTTGGCAAAAGTCATCGATCGCTTCAAACCCGATGTGCTGATCCACGCGGCAGCCAACGCCAATTTGGATGACTGTGAAAAGAACCCTCGCGAGGCGTTTAGACTCAACGCCGAACTTCCCGGTTTTATCGCGGAACAGACTGCCCAACGGGGCATTCAACTTATCCACATATCTACCGATGCCGTTTTCTTCGATTCAAGTGATCGGCATTTCAAAGAGAGCGACTCCCCCAACCCCGCCATCGTATACAGTGAAAGCAAATTGGAAAGCGAAGAATACGTGCTCAGTACCGATTCCCACGCCATTGTGGCAAGGGTAAATTTTTTTGGCTGGAGCATGCAAGGTAATAAATCACTGTCGGAGTTCTTTTTCAACGCTTTATCAGAAAACCAACCCTGTTTTGGATTTCCAGATGTGTTTTTTTGCCCCCTCTATGTCGAAGACCTAGCTGAGATCTTTAACAAGATGCTCGAAAAAGAACTTCATGGTTTGTATCACGTAACGGGCTCAGAAGCCCTATCGAAATTTGAGTTTGGGCAGCGCATCGCGAAGCGTTTTGGCTATGATATCCACCTGATATCCCCAAAAGAAGTAGAGTTATCCACACTTCATACACCGCGATCCCACAACCTAAGGCTCGATAATACCAAGTTATACACAGATCTTGGCATGGAAATTCCCGGAGTTACCCACGGAATCGACCGCTTTTATACCCAGTACAAGCTAGGTTATCCACAGAAATTACGAAGTTATCAACAGAAGTGAATCTAAAACGGAGTAGATCATGGACATAAAAATTGGAAACACACTGATCGGCCCATCCCATCCAACCTATTTCATTGCTGATATTGCCGCCAATCATGATGGTGATCTAGCTAGAGCGAAAGAGCTGATCCAACTGGCAAAAGATGCCGGCGCTGACGCTGCCAAGTTTCAAAATTTTAAAGCTCCCAAGATCGTTTCAGATTACGGCTTTACCCATATGAACAGCGCTGTCTCGCATCAAGCAACCTGGAAGAAATCCGTCTTCCAGGTATATTCAGAAGCCTCTATCCCCTCCAACTGGACGAAGATCTTGAAAGAAGAGTGTGACCGCGTAGGTATCGATTATTTCACATCCCCTTACGATTTTGAATCGATCGAAGAAGTGGATGCCTACCTACCGGCCTATAAGATCGGTTCTGGTGAGATCGATTGGATCGAAAGCCTGCAATTGATGGCGTCCAAAGGAAAACCGGTACTTATCGCCACAGGTGCTTCTAACATCGGTGAAGTTCAAAAGGCCGTTCATTCCATTCTAGCGATCAACCATCAATTGGTTTTGATGCAGTGCAACACCAATTACACCGCCAGCCCCGAAAATTACGACCACATCAACCTAAATGTTCTCAAAACCTACGCCGCTATGTTCCCAAGTGTTGTACTGGGGCTTTCAGATCACACCCATGGAAACGCCACCGTGCTTGGCGCGGTCACTCTTGGCGCTCGCGTTATCGAACGGCACTTTACGGATAGCAATGACCGCGAAGGTCCTGACCATAAGTTCGCCATGAACCCCGCTGACTGGGCGAGCATGGTAAAGGAAACTCGCTTGCTGGAGCGCGCCCTTGGCTCCGCTGATAAATTTATTACTCCCAACGAACAAGAAACCCAGGTTGTGCAACGCCGCTGCCTAAGGGCAGCCCGTGAAATCAAAGCCGGCGAAGTTCTCACTCGCGAGAGCATTGATGTTTTGCGGCCTGCAACACCAGGCGCTATCAAGCCAGATCAGATCCAGGCTGTGATCGGCACCAGAGCCGCCGTTGATCTGCCCTTTGGTAAAGAATTACGTTGGACCGACCTAGTAGCCTAACCTAACCTATGCGCATTTTGTATTTTTCAGAGACCTATTCGGTCCACGATCATCGCTTTTTATCTTCGCTTGCCTCCACACAGCACGAGGTCTATTTTGTGCGCCTGCTCGAAGATAAGATCGATATGGCACCTATTAGTGGCTTGAAAAATATTCACATCGCCGAAAGCCTTGGCCTTACCCGAGAACAAACTTTTTTTGACCTACTTAAAGCCGCAAAAAGCCTAAAACCGATCCTCCATCGAATCCAACCTGATCTGGTACACGCTGGTCCACTGCAAAATTGCGCGTTTGTGGCAAGCATCGCCAGCAATATACCCTTGCTTGCCATGAGCTGGGGCTTTGACTTGATGGACATCATCGAACGAAAATGGATCTGGAAATTGACGACTATTTTCGCTCTTAGAAAAGCCGCCTATTACACCAGCGATGCCCAGGCAACCCAGCACCGCGCCTTTCAGCTTGGCGCCAAAAAAAATCGCGCCTCCCTCATCCCTTGGGGGGTCGATTGTGAGCGCTTTAGCCCACAACCACGCGAAACCGCCGTTGGGCAAGGTCAACTATTCACCCTATTCTGCAACCGCTCCTGGGAACCCACTTACGGGGTTGATATTTTTGCCAAAGCTTTTTGCAAAGTCGCTTCT